>NZ_JBFTQB010000073.1:0-12336 GCF_056398785.1 Paenibacillus sp. 01T422
GTTCCAGTTCCAGTTGGCGTCCTTGTTCATGACCTTGTTTAATATTTTCCGCATATCGCGCACAGGTAAATCTACCGTCAAGGAATCCATATCGTAGACATAGAGCTTTCCATCTTTGCCTACAACCAAATTACCCGCCGCAAAATCTTGATGGCACAGTGTTTTGGTGATCTCTGTTTCCTTCACCCACTGTTCATAATACGGCTGATTCAGCGTCGTAAGCGCTGCTTGCGCTTGCTGCACGAAGGTATCCACATTCGCCAGAAATACACGGTCAAATTCATTTTTATTTTTAACCTGCTGGCGCTGCTCTTTCCAGGCCTTCAGGCGATCCATTCTTGTTTGCAAATCTGATTTCCACTTCGTCAACAAGTAGGAAGGGTAGAAACCATTGGGAGATTCGATCCCCCTGGATGCTCGGTGAAAAGCCGCCATTCCTTTTAGCATAAGAGATAAATCACTATCATTGTTATATTCCGGAGAGCGTCCGTATACGGTTTCAAAAACGACGAAGTATTCACCATTTAGCTTCACATAACCTTGACCCGAACTAGTTTTGATCACAGCAGGCGTATTAACACCATTGGACTTGAGATGGTTAATGGCATGGAGCATGAAATCAATATGGGTTTCATTGAATGGAACCTTCTTCATGATTCTTTCACCCATGTCGGTTTGGATGGACCAGACTGCTTTTTTCCCTTTAAAAGATAAGAGAGAAATATGTTTCACCTTCAAAGGATAGTGCGTCATAACCTTCTTCACTACGTCCGTGAAAGTAGTATCCATGCTGACACCTCCGTAGATGTATGGTCTCAAGCTCATTTTCTTTTATCTGGAGTGTATAAGCTTTCAAGCCGCTTAGCCGCATGCTCGAAACCAAAGTTGCTCTCTACAAGCGCTCTGCCTGCTTTTCCTAAACGCAGCGCTTCGGCAGGATTGGATAGCAGGAATGTAATCGCGTTTACGAATGCCCCTGGATTGCTATAATCATCGATCACTATACCGTTAGCATTCTGCTTTATAATTTCAGCATTCCCTCCGCGATTGGTTGTAATGATGGGAAGTCCTGCACCCATCGCTTCAAAATGGACTCTAGCCAGAGGCTCCTGCCACTGGGAGGAGCAGACGAAAATATCCCCGAGCAGATAATGGATCGAAATCTCACTAGGTGGAACAAAACCTGTGAAGACCACCCGCTCCCCAAGCGACTTGGCTAGCAAGCGAAGGCTTGCTCCGTACTCATCCAGCTGCTCATTATGGAACCACTTACTTCCAATAATGACGAGAACGACATCTTTATGGGTTCTGCTTATCTGCTGGACGGCTTTGATCAGAACGTCAGGACCTTTTGCTTTACTTAATCGGCCTACGAATAAGATGACTTTTTTATTTTCCACGCCAAACTTTTTGCGGAGTTCCTTCCGAAGGGCTTGCGCTTCAGGTGTCCAGATCGGCTTATAATGCTGCAAATTGATACCCGAGTATACCGTCCTCACTTTGCCCCTAGCCGATGGGAAACGGCTGGTAATCGTTTGGCCAATATAATTGGAGATCGACATAATCTTATCGACCGTTCTGATTACAGATCGACCCATCTCCGGCGTAATTTTCCCTTCTCGGAACATCTCGTTATGGCAACTAACAACAAAACGGGCGTTCGGCATAGCTGCCTTATACACAGGCACATTTTTCGGACGGTTAAACACATGGATGACATCATACTTTTGGTTACCAGCGTTCTGTTTGGATAGTTCCCTGGCAACGCCATTCTCATAATCCTCGCGTGGAATCCGTATATACTTGACTCCAGCCACTACTTCCCGATTAGGAAGCTCAGGGTCCGTAATGCAGAAAATGGTGAGGTCATGCCTACTGCCAATATGCGGGGTGACGCCATTGATTAGAATTTGAACGGCACCACCCCTAATAGGCGGAACGGTAAGCATTTCAGTGCAAATGAATGCAATCTTCAACTTTACCACTCCAATCGGTGTTTCTTAGTGGAGGTTTCGATCCTCATGATCACGCCACATTTCTAGACTTACGTGCCACCTTCTTGCCAAACTTGCTCCATACGGTCGATCGGGGCTTAGCCCAGCCTCCTCCTGGAGCTGAGAGTTTCTTCATGCCTGGATTAGGCTGAATTCGCTTTTTCCCTCTTTTGGGCTTCTTAGGAATGACAGCTTTTACCCTTTTCTTCAGGAGCGGTTTTTTACTGTTTAACACTCTCTTTCTCTTACCAGCTGCTTTTTTCAGCATCGTCTTTTTCCTTGGAAGCAGTCTTTTCTTCAGCGCAGCAGGTTTCCTCCGTAACAGTGGACGTTTCACTCGCACAACAGGACTCGGCTGCGGAAGCGGCTGTGGTTGTGGCGGATTCGGATCCACGTAAGGAATATCTCCGGCCATCAGCTGATTGTGCAGGTGTAGGAGCCGATCTCCTTTGACAGGATGGATCGTATGATACATGTAATGATGCATGGCAGCGTGCGCTTCATTCTGCTCAATTTCATGCTCATGCCGCATCACATTCAATCGTTGGTCCCGTGGAAATTCACGGCATTTCCCACCCAGCGCTGCAGCGAATGTAACGAAGAAGAACTCCTCTAATGCCACAACCTGGCTCTCAGAA
Source organism: Paenibacillus sp. 01T422 (assembly GCF_056398785.1). Classification (NCBI taxonomy): domain Bacteria; kingdom Bacillati; phylum Bacillota; class Bacilli; order Caryophanales; family Paenibacillaceae; genus Paenibacillus; species Paenibacillus sp. 01T422. Next base: position 2,633 of record NZ_JBFTQB010000073.1, read on the forward strand.
AGCCATTGATCAACCAACGAGACATCCGCAGCTTTAAGCATCTTCTTAACAATGCCACGCCGGTAAACCTGTGTTGGATTAAAATAGCGGACGAAGTGATCTGTCTGGAATAGGGAGCCCCAACGTCCCCATTCTGCCCACATCGACTGCTTATTCATGTTATCTGCATCCCGTACACTGCGGCTGGTTTGCATATCCCAGCCCATGCAGTCGTAACCTCGCATCGTTTGATCCAGATAACCCTCAAAGCCAGGTTTCACGAAGAGCATATCATCGTCAAGATTCACCAAATATTCGTAGTCCACCTGATGCTCATCCAACCACTTCATGACGTCCCACAGAAAAGGAGCCAGGTGCCCCCATGTCAAGTGGCGGCTGTACTCGCAGATGGCTGCATCCATGCCTTTGCCGAATTGGCTGTCTTCGCCTCCGTTATAGAGCACGATGCCCGCTTCCGGATTGAATTTACGAATATTTTCGATCTGTGCAGCAAGAACGTGCTCATCTTTGTGAGCTAGCAGCGCGAACATGACGCGTTTGCCCTTCGGTTTGCCGCCATAATGGGTCATTCGGAAGTTGACGGCTGCATCATATTCAGCAGTAATTCGATACAAATCGTCCCACTGGGAGCCTGATATATTTTTATAGAGTTCGCCGCCCCCGACACGTCTTGTATGTTTGACAGCGACCTCATCAATAATGGCTAATTTCTGATGCGGATAGCCCAGCAGCTTAGGCCAAACAAAATCAAGGCCCCAGCCCGACTCACTCTTTTTAAACGTAGGCAGCAGCTTCTGGAAAGTCTCTCTAGTGTAAAGTGGAACCATCGGCTCGATAAACTGGGAATATCGTAAATAGTAATTACTATTTTGCAATGTAATGCCATGTCCATAATAGGAGTCCCGCGTTAAGCTCGGCTGTGCTAGATCCAGACCCTGCTCCATGAAAATCTCAAACATCCGATGAATGTCATAAGCATTAGCACTTATATCATCATCCGGCATCCAGATCGCATCATAGTGGTAGATTCCATCCCCAAAGGCTTCAATCGTATCCTTCACCGTAGGCCATTTCAACCCTGGGATTTCATGATAGAAGTCGCAATCGTTCACATACCTTTGTGGCGTATTACCGAAATAACTCAGACAAAGATCGAAGTTTTTATACTCCGCAGGCTGCAGCCATTGCTGATGGATAGAGGTATCGCCCACTCTGCCGATTACAAGAAACCTCTTGTCACCTTTGACTTCAAATCGCGTCATTTCGCTCGCTCCTTTTTAAGCCGATCGTTATTTCTTTTCGATAAACCTTATATAGTCCAAAATCGGCTGTCTCAAATCTTCTCGCTGCACAGCGATATCAAGAATCGCTTTCACGTAACCTAGATGATCTCCAACATCATGCCAGACGCCATTAATTTCACAAGCGTGAACGGCCTCTTGCTCATTCAGCTTCGAGATCGCATCGGTCAGCTGGATTTCTTGCCCAACACCAGGCTCCTGCCCCTCTAATATATTGAAAATAGCAGGAGTCAAAATATATCGACCAATCATAGCAAGATTAGACGGAGCCTCCTGAGGTTCTGGCTTTTCAACAAGCTTCGTAATATTGTAGAAACGGTCGAATAACAGCTGGGCATCGATGATGCCGTAGCTCGAAACATCCTTCGGATTGACAGGCTGCACACCGATAATCGATGTTTTGTAGCGGTCGAAATAGTCCATCATCTGCTTCAGGCAGGGAACATCGGACTGTACGAATGTATCGCCAAGCAGTACGGCAAACGGCTCATCATTAATAAACTTTCTAGCGCACCAGATGGCGTGGCCTAAGCCCTTCGGCTCTTTTTGGCGGATGTAATGGATATCAATCAGTTGAGCCGGCTCCTGCACCTTTTCCAGCATTTTAAGTTTCCCTTTTTGCTGCAAATGGTGTTCCAGCTCAAAAGCGTTGTCGAAGTGGTCCTCCAGCGCCCGCTTGCCTTTTCCCGTCACAATGATGATATCCTCAATGCCTGAAGCAACCGCTTCCTCTACGATAAATTGAATCGTAGGTTTATCAATGATCGGCAGCAACTCTTTTGGCATCGCTTTGGTTGCCGGTAAGAACCGGGTGCCCAGACCTGCTGCAGGAATTATTGCTTTCCGAACCTTCATAATGATCATCATCCTTCTGTGTGAATTGGGATAGGATGAACGATCACTTCATCCTACCGATGCTTTGATAGACGAATCCCTCTTCTTTCATCATATAGGGATTGAATAAATTCCTTCCGTCAAAAAGTACTGGCTGCTTCAGCAAGCTCTTGATACGGCCAAGATCCGCCGATCGATACTGCTTCCACTCCGTAAATATCAACAGTGCATCCGCATCCATAAGTGCTTGATAGGGCCCTGTGAAATACGTGATATTCTCTTCACCCAAAACCTGGTACGCATTCTGCAGGGCAACCGGGTCGTGCACTTGCATCTGAACCCCGCGTTTCCTTAACTGTTCGATGGTCTCAATGGACGGTGCTTCACGAATATCATCGGTTTCCGGCTTAAAGGACAATCCCCACACTGCTATTTTGAGTCCCTTCAAATCTTCACCAAAATGGCTTTCAACCATCTCAAACAACTTCTTCTTCTGCTTATGGTTGACTTTATCAACGGCTTCCAGGATATGCGTTGGAATGTTTCGCTCCGTGGCGCTTTGGATAATAGCCCGTACATCCTTAGGGAAACATGAGCCCCCATAGCCAACTCCAGCCGATAAAAAGTAACTGCCAATCCGATGATCGAGCTCCATCCCTTGACGCACCCGTTCAATATCTGCACCGACAGCTTCGCAAATTCCAGCCATTTCATTCATAAAACTTATCCGTGTGGCTAACATAGCGTTGGAAGCATATTTGGCAAGCTCAGCAGAGGCAATATCCATGTGGACAATAGGAAATCCCTTGCTCGTAAGCGGCAAATACAGCTTCTCCATATAGGCCAAAGCTCTGGGGTTGCTGCTCCCGACAACAATTCGGTTAGGGTTCAAGAAATCATTGACGGCAGCGCCTTCTCTTAAAAATTCCGGATTCGATACAATATCGAATTCCAAATCCGTGAGCCCTCGGTTCTTTAACTGCTCTTCAATGATGCTCCGTATGCGCTCGCTGCTGCCGATAGGTACCGTTGATTTGGTAATCACGATGGCATAATCTCGGATACTTGCGCCAATCTGCTCAACCGCCTTCATCACATAAGTCAGATCGGCAGACCCGTCCTCAGCCGGTGGGGTGCCTACAGCGATGAAAATGAATTGGCTTTGTGCAACAGATTCGCTAATATCAAGCGAAAAGCTTAACCGACTCTCTAGCACATTTCGTTCAACCAGCCGTTCCAATCCAGGTTCGTAAATGGGCAATTGTCCGTTCTGCAAGGCGGATATTTTGGCAGGATTATTATCCACGCAAATCACTTGATGCCCCATTTCCGCCAAACATGCCCCAACCACGAGTCCTACATAACCAGTTCCAATCATGCAAATCTTCATGGCCGCTCTCCCTTGTTGTGTAGAGTTCATTGATGCTAACCGCAGGTGCGGGTAGACATTAATCACTGTCATCTTAAAGTGTATGCGCCTTGTCTTACTACAAACTCGGACGGATAACTAACCCCTAGGAAAAATCAACTCTTACCTACTCGGGAGAGCTTTATTCTGCTTTTCGGGACAAACGTACAAACCACCCTTTCCTTCCGGTAATACAAATATCTAGACGGGTAAAAACCAGTGTGTACGAAGGAGGATTACGCTTGGAAAGAATCCATATCGTCGTGGCTACCAACAACAAGTACGTGAAACACTTAGCGGTGATGCTTACTTCTTTATTCGAACATAAATCATCGAATCGGCCCATCTCCCTCTATGTGATCGACGGCAATCTATCTAGCGAGAACAAGCAGAAGCTTCATAATGCATTGAAATCATTCCAAGTGGAACTTGCTTATCTGACGGTGGAAGACGCTCTCTTTCAGGATGTTGTCGTTCGTTACCATTTGAGTAAAGAAACCTACTATCGGATTGCGATTCCAGCCCTCTTGCCGAAGGATGTCCGCAAAGCGCTTTATTTGGATTGTGATCTCATTGTGAAAGCAGATATTGCCAGCTTGTGGGATGTAAACATTGACAAATATCATCTCGGAGCTGTGCAAATCCCGGGGAAAGTGCTTCGTTTCGAGGAGCTTTCCATCCCGGAAAGTTCTGGCTATTTTAACGCAGGCGTGCTGCTCCTTAACTTGAAAAAGTGGAGAGATAACCAAACCTCGGAGAAAGTTCTACATTATATGAGAAAAAATCCGGAGAAGCTTAAATTCATGGATCAGGATGCTTTAAACGCCGTGCTGCACGAGAAATGGCTGAAGCTGGACCCCAAATGGAACTATCAAGTGCATCGTTCCCATCACCAGCGTTTCGAGCCAGCTATCATTCATTACACAACAGACAAGAAACCGTGGAACAGCTATCACAATCCCAAGTTCAAAGATGAGTATCTCAAATATGCGAAAAAAACCAATTGGAAGCTAGACTAGCAGCGCAGCCCAACGTTCAGGAGGTCAAGTAATGAAAACAGATTGGTTAATCATTGGCGCAGGCTTTACAGGCGCAACGCTGGCAGAGCGAATTGCCTCCCAACTGGGAGAGAAGGTCCTGATTGTCGATAAAAGAGATCATATTGGCGGTAACTCCTATGACTGCTATGACGAACACGGCATACTGATCCATAAGTATGGCTCACATACGTTCCATACGAACTCGAGTATGGTCTGGAATTACCTCTCCTTGTTCACTCCGTGGCGTCCTTACTTCCATGAAGTGCGCGTGGTTATTGACGGCAAGAAGGTGCCTGTCCCTTTTAATCTCAACTCCATCTATGCCTTATTCCCTCCCAAATATGCAGAAAAGCTGGAAGCGCTGCTGATTGACCACTTCGGTTATGGGGTCAAAGTTCCGATCCTGAAGCTTCGCCAAAGCGCAAACGGAGAATTAAGCGACCTGGCCGATTTTATATATCAAAACGTATTTTACAAATACACACTGAAGCACTGGGAGTTAGATCCGGAACAGCTCGCCCCGTCGGTGACCGCAAGAGTTCCTGTCTACATCTCACGGGATAACCGCTATTTTCAAGATACCTACCAAGGACTCCCCAAACACGGCTATACGCCTATGTTCAACAGAATGCTCAACCATCCAAACATTAAAACTCTACTAAATACCGACTACAAAGAGCTCATTGGCGAGATAACATACAAACGAATGATCTATACAGGCCCAATTGATGAGTACTTCGACTATATGCATGGACAGCTGCCGTACCGCAGCATGCGCTTTGAATTCGATACGCTGGATAAGGAGTATCATCAGGAAGTTGGGACAGTCAACTATCCGCATGAATACGACTACACACGGGTTCTGGAGCAGAAGCATCTTACTGGCCAGCAGTCCCCCAAAACAACCATTTCTTACGTATACCCTGAGTCCTATACCATAGGAAAAAATGAGCCTTACTATCCGATTCCACGCGATGAAAACAAGGACCTTTATAAGCTGTACCAAGCGGAAGCCGACAAAATCAAGGATAAAGTGCTCTTTGCCGGAAGATTGGCCGATTACAAATACTACAATATGGATCAGGCCGTAGCTCGTGCATTAACGCTTTTCCATAATGAGATTCAGAAATAAGCGTAGGCAGAGGAGGCTGCATTCATGATTTATATGGCATTGTTAGCCCACGAGGATGAACAAGCATTACGCAATCAAATTCGAAATGTTCGTAAATATAATCCCCAGGATGTCCAAATCGTCTTCTACAACGGCGGACAGGATGCGAATTTCGGTAAAAAGGTTTGCGAAGACGAGAAGGTCATGTACTGTCCCTACAGCCGTCCTTTGAAGCAGCGTACCAGCGGTCGATTCTTCTATGATGTCATGAGATATCTGGAGGATAAAAAGTTGGCTTATGACTACCTGGTTTATTTGGAATATGACATCATGTTTGTCAATACAGGTTTTCGCGAGTACTTGGCAAGTAAAATGGAAGGCTACGACTGCCTGGTCAAAATACTTCGCAAAGAAGTCGATCCGAGGAATGCTTCGTGGGCTCCTGCCAGAGACATGTGGAAGGACTGGGAAAGGTGGAAGAGGATTTTCCAGTCCGATTCCTTCTACCGAACTTCCTCTCCGATGTCCGTTTTCCGTCATGGCATTATTAAACAAATGCTCGCAGGACTGGATAAGAAGCGCCTGGAGCATCTCTTTGATACGTCGAACATTCCTTGTCTGGGTGAGATGCTCTACATTACATTAGTCAAAAAATATGGCGGCAAATGCAAAATTTACGGGGATAACACCAAACGTTTTCTTAGGTTCCGACCCGCTATTACACGGAAGGAAATCAAAGAGGCTAAAAGCCGACCTGAAGTTATGTTCGTTCATCCCGTGAAGGACGCGGAAGTTCGTGATTGGATTTTTAATCAACCCTAGGAGGCTGGAACATGCTCTGTTTTGCACTATTAGCGCATGCCGATGAAAACGCCCTCTACAAACAGATCCGAAACATTCGCAGATATAATCCGAATAATGTACTCATTGTTTTGTACAACGGCGGACAGGATGCAAACTTCGGCAAAGCCCTTTGCAGAAAAATGAAAGTCATGTACTGCTCATACAGCAGGCCTCTGCAGAAGGGGAAGACGGGGCGTTTCTATTATGACGTCATGAGATGGCTGGAGGAGAAGAACGTCAACTACGACTACTTAGTCTACACCGAATATGATGTGATGTTCGTCAATCACGGATTTGAACGAATGGTTGAGAATGAGCTCAGGGACCACGATTGTCTGGTGAAATTGATCCGCCACGAGAAGGACCGGAAGCGCAACTGGTGGATTCCCGGCAAAACGATGTGGAAGGAATGGCACCGCTGGAAGCCCTTCTTCCAGACCGACGATTTCTATGGAACCTTTAATCCGATGCAAGTATATAGACGATCCATCCTTAAGCGGATGTTAGCCATAATCGATACACCTATGCTGGAAGAGTTGTTTAACGCTACGAATGTGTACGCCTTAGGCGAGATGCTCTATATTACTTTGGCCAAAAAGTGCGGCGGTCGCTTGAAAGCTTACCCTAAGCCAAGTGTAGAGTACCTTCGCGTGTACCATCGCATTCGGCTGGAGGACGCCAAGGAGGCCAGTCAGAAGTCTGAGGTCATGTTCGTACATCCCGTCAAGGACGCAGAAGTTCGCGACTGGATTTTTAATCTTAGAAAATAAAGGAGGAAGCTGCATGATTTGTTTCGCTCTATTGGCACACGAGAACGAACCTGCGCTTCGTCAACAAATTAGGAATCTTCGAAAGTATAACCCGCATGCTTTCATCGTGCTTTATAATGGCGGCACCGACAGAAACTTCGGCAAAGAGGTATGTCAGAGCGAGCACATCCTCTATTGTCCATACAGCAGGCCCTTGCGCAGAGGACGGACCGGGAGATTCTTCTATGACGTCATAAGATGGCTGGAAGATATGCGAATTCCTTACGAGTATTTGGTCTATACCGAGTATGATGTGATGTTCATTCACGACGGATTTGAGTCGTTCCTGAGCAATCACATGGAGGACTACGATTGTTTAGTCGAGGCTCTAAAAACAGAGACAACGCCTCACAAAAGCAATTGGACAACCGCTTTGGGCATGTGGAAGGAGTGGGGGCTTTGGCAGCCGTTTTTCCAAAGCAATCACTTCTACGGCACGTTCAACCCGATGCAGGTTTATCGGCATAGTCTGGTGAAGAGCATGCTGGCCAGAGTGAACAAACCGTTGTTCGAGCAAATCCTTGCCAAAACGGATGTCTTTGCGCTGGGAGAAATCCTGTACATGACGTTAGCCATGCAGAGCGGGGCCAGGTGCCAAGAATATCCTAGCAAGATCAGGCAGTGTTTCCGCTATCGGCCGAATATCTCCTTGCAAGAAATTCAAGAGGCTTCACAGAAATCAGAAGTCATGTTCGCTCACCCCGTCAAAGACGATTCTGTACGCGCTTGGATAAGTTCATTATAATCAGGCAACCAAGGAGGAAACCATGATGAAACAAAGGATTCTGGTTACCGGGGGCGCGGGGTTTATCGGAAGCCACCTGGTGGACTCTCTTCTCTTGGATGATAACTACGAAGTGCTTGTGATCGATAACTTTGATGACTACTATGATCGCAAAGTGAAGGAGAAGAACATTCACAACCATTTGCGCTCACCTAGATACGAACTAGTTGAAGCTGACATCCGGGACAGAGCCAGCATGGACCGCGTGTTCAGCGCTTGGAAACCGGATGCCGTCGTCCATCTGGCCGCCAAAGCGGGTGTCCGGCCTTCCCTCGAAATCCCGAGCACCTACGTCGACGTCAATCTTGCGGGTACGGTCAATCTGCTCGATGCTTCAGTCAAATATGGCGTTTCCAAATTTGTTTTTGGATCGTCGAGTTCCGTGTACGGCTTGAATGATAAGGTGCCATTCTCGGAAACCGACCCGACCCTCCTCATCGCCTCGCCATACGGCGCTACCAAAGCCTCGGGCGAAGCGCTGTGCCGCAGCTACAGCCATTGTTTCGGCTTGCCGATTGTCGCTCTGCGCTTCTTCACCGTATTCGGTCCCCGGCAGCGACCAGACTTGGCTATTCATCTGTTTGCCCAAAAAATAGCAAAAGGCGAGCCCATCTCCCTGTTCGGAGACGGCACAACAAGTCGCGATTATACGTATGTAGCCGATATCGTTGCAGGCATCCGCAAATCCATCGATTTCGACCACCCCGGCTACGAAGTGTTTAACCTCGGGAACGACCATCCGACTAGTTTATTGAACCTTGTCACCGTCTTGGAGAATGCAATGAACAAGAAGGCGATCATCCACTGGAAGCCGATGCAAATTGGCGATGTCCCTCGGACATGGGCCAATTTTGAGAAAGCGCACACACTGTTGGGCTACACGCCATCCACGAGCTTGGAGGCGGGAATTGAGCGCTTCGTGCAGTGGCTGGAGGAAGAGCCGCTGGCGTAAGCTGGGCCAGCTTCCTCTGGAAATGAGGAAGCGGCTGACCTATAAGAAGCTCTCCCTCGGTCATTTGATGACTTGTGGGAGAGCTTCTTTTCCTGCGGTTTGAGGGATCACACCATGGACGAATTGTTCATGTGGGAGGCACTTGCTACGCTTGGCGTGCTGGATAATTAACGGGGAATTCTCCGTTAATTTGCTTCCGACAACCATGTGTGATCGCCCCTTGGGATCCTGAGCGCGCATGACGGGGATTAAACCTCACTGAGCAAGTGAGTAGATCGCCTTAGTGGATCGCCCACTTGGAGTTGTGCAATTGAGTAGATAGGTTACTTGTAGTTAACGCCGATTCCTCCTGATATTTGCTGCAAATGTTCCACTTTTACCCAACTAACTAGATTTCCTGGCGCTAATTTTACCAAGTATACCCAAATTTCTTCCGCTATCGACGATTTAGCTGGAGCGTCTACCGTTATTTCCTTCCCAGCCACTAAACTGCTCAGATTAACGGTAGTTTTTCCATCTATCCTAGCTGCGGCGGCCATATCCTAGCTACGGCGCCTTAGTGGATCGCCCCCTTGGAGCTGTGCAATTGAGTAGACAGGTTACTTGTAGTTAACGCCGATTC
>NZ_JBFTQB010000074.1:0-14584 GCF_056398785.1 Paenibacillus sp. 01T422
GCTTTGTTCGACTTTTGAACGGTCCCACGAATGACAAATGGATAAACCCATGGTTATCCTTTTTATCAGAAAAAGGTGTTGACTATCACTTGGCTGCAAAGGTAGAGAGCATCGATTGTGTCGATGGTGTCATTCGCAGCGCGAAGGTAACGGAGAACGGAGAAACTTTTGACGTCGAAGCGGATTACTACATTGCAGCGTTCCCAGTAGAGGTGATGGGGAAATTCATTACTGGTGCAATGCTGGAAGCAGACCCAACACTTAGCGGTGTTCAGAAGTTGGTTGATTCTGTAGCGTGGATGAACGGGATCCAGTATTATTTGAAAAAGGATGTTACAATTACTCATGGCCATGTTATTTATTTGGATGCGCCTTGGTCGCTCACATCCGTTTCACAGAAACAATTCTGGCCTGATGTTCACCTAAGCGAGTATGGCGATGGCACCGTTCAAGGCGTGCTGTCCGTAGATATTTCCGATTGGGATACGCCAGGGATTCTATACGGCAAGCCAGCTACACGCTGTACGGCTGAAGAGATCAAAGAGGAAGTCTGGGCACAGATGAAGAAAAGCTTGAATGTGGACGGAGCCGTCATTTTGGAAGACGAAGTCCTGCATTCCTGGTTCCTAGATACGGATATCCAATTTGATAATCCTGAGCATGCGTGCACAAATATGGAACCTTTGCTAATTAATCGTGTCGGGACCTGGGATTATCGTCCAGAAGCRTACACCGCTATTCCGAATTTGTTCTTAGCGGCTGATTACGTTCGTACGAATACGAACCTTGCGACGATGGAAGGCGCCAATGAAGCGGCGCGCCGTGCGGTTAATGCAATTCTTGAACGAGATGGTTCGAAGGAAAAGCCATGTAAAATATGGGAAATGTACACCTTTGAGCTGGGACATCTCRATATGTTGAAGCCGTATCATATACATGACAAGCACCGTTTTGAGAAAGGACTTCCTTGGGACGGCAAGATTTTGGGTTGGTAATACATAGCAGATAATACATAATTCCAGGCCAACGCGCTCCTTGATTGTTAAGGAGCGTTTGTCTGTGGAAGAACCTGGCAGCAAGTTTTACTAGGAGGATTTTATGTTAATTTTGCCGGAATATGAATTGATTAGACAGATTTATCAAGGCGACCGGACCGTGCTGTTCCGTGCCATCCATAAGCCGACTATGGAAAAAGTTATTATCAAAACGCTGCGGTCGGATTTTCCGGTTTCTGCGGATGTAGCACGACTGAAGCGAGAATATGAAATTGGCAAATTGCTGGACATTTCCGGTATCGTGAAACCGCTGGGGCTGCCTAAATATCAGAACAGCATCGCGCTTGTTTTGGAGGATTTCGACGGTGATACCTTGTCGGCTTACTTTCCTTTGTTTCGCCAGTCTCTTCAGGCGTTCTTAACGGCAGCGATTCAATTGGTCAAAATCGTTGGAAATATTCATCAGAGATACGTTATACATAAAGATATTAAGCCAAGCAACATCATTATTAATCCTGACAAACAGATTATGAAACTAGCGGATTTTAGCATCTCTTCCTTTACTAGAGAGCGACAAGAAATGTTAGATCCAAATCAGCTTGAGGGAACACTAAGTTATATGTCCCCGGAACAAACAGGCCGAATGAATCGGATTATCGATTATCGCTCGGACTATTATTCCCTAGGGGTTACTTTTTACGAGATGCTCACGGGCCGACTCCCTTTTCAAACGGAAGATCCTGTGGAGCTTATTCATTGCCATTTTGCAGTGACGCCAATTTCTCCGGGCAACATAAGGATGGACATCCCGAAGCCGTTAGCCGAAATTGTCATGAAACTATTGGCAAAAAATGCTGAAGACCGTTATCAAAGCGCTTACGGGATCATTCAGGATCTTGAACATTGCCTGATGATGGTCAATGCGCCAGACGATATCCAAGACTTCACCATTGGTCTCTACGATATGACGGATATGTTCCAAATTCCGCAGGGGTTATATGGGCGTTCGCAAGAAATTGAGAAGCTGCTGCACGTCTATTCACGCGCCATTCATGGTTCCGTGGAAGCTGTTTGGGTGACGGGGGAGTCCGGTTACGGCAAGTCGTTCCTTATCGCAGAGACGATGAAGATGGTTATGAAGGACAACAGTTGGTTCTTGGCGGGGCGTTTTGAGCCCGGCAAGCAACATGTCTCCTATCATGCGCTGTCGAGAGCGCTTCGACAATTAGCCCGTCAGCTTCTGACAGAGAAAGATCAACAAATTGAAGAGTACCGAGTGCAATTGCTCAAGGTACTGGGAACAAGCGGTAAAGTATTAACCGATCTCATTCCGGAGCTAGATCTGCTGATCGGCGAGCAGCCGAACGCCAAGCAGCTCCCACCGCAAGAAACGCAGAATCGGTTGCATTTCTTATTGCAGCAGTTTTTACTCATTTTTTGCTCGAAAGACAGACCAATGGTGCTGTTTCTTGATGATTTGCAGTGGGCGGACGCAGCCTCCCTGCAGTTCATTGATCTGCTTTTAAACGACTCACAGATGAGGCATTTCCTATTTATTGGTTCCTATCGAAGTGAACACGATACCAATTGGTTATCCTCCACACATGTTCAACTGCTCGACAAGTTGCCAGAGCGGCTTGTTTCCGAACGTATTGTACTTAAGGCGTTGGAAATCAGCGATGTCAAGCAATTGGTTGCTGAGTCGTTAAAGACGGAAAGCCAGCAAGTAGAGGAATTGGCACAGTTGGTCCTGCAAAAAACAGGGGGCAATCCTTTTTTCGTCAAGCAATTCCTAACGGCCTTATATGAGCAAAATTTGCTTGCCTACAGCTATGAAGCTAATCGATGGATCTGGGATATGAATGAAATCCAAAAGCTGCGAATTACAGACAATCTTATGTTCCTTTTGGCCGAAAAGCTGCTCCGAATGCCGTCCAGGACGCAATATTTATTGCGGCAGGCGGCTTGCCTGGGGGCAACCTTTGATTTGGAGGCACTTGGCATCATCGCGATGACATCATTTGAAGAAGTCTTGCAGGAACTGGAAGTTTCTATTCAGACAGGTTTGATCATCCCTGTGGGTACGGATTATAAATTTTATACGGATTCGCAAGGCAATTCTGCCGCTCAAGACATTCGCTTTATGTTCGTGCATGATTCCATTCAGGAAGCCGTATATGGTTCAATTGAACAAACGGATCTGCCTGAGACGCATTTGCATATTGCGCGCAAACTACTGGAGTATTTACCTGAAGCACAGATTGAGCAGCGCTTATTCGATATCATCAATCATATGAATTTAGGTTCCGACTTGCTAGAAGAGCGTCAAGAGCTTGTCAGTCTGCTTGAGTTTAACTTGCGCGCTGGCCGTAAAGCCAAATCTTCAAATGCTTATCGTTCTGCGTTGCAATATTACAACAAGGCTTTGGCCCTGCTGAATCAGGTGGAAAATAAGGAGATGGAGGATCTCAGCTTCTCGATTCGGCTTGAGAAGTCTGAGGTGCTTTATTTGAACGGGCAAGCGGACGAGGCGGAGACTTCTTATGAGCAGCTGCTCCTGGATGCCCGCACGAACGAGTTGAAATTGGAAGTATATAACTTACAAGTTATTTTGTACACCAACGTCGGCAAACAGCGCAAAAGTGTCGAGGTTGGCCTAAAAGCCTTGGCTGAACAAGGGATTCGCATTCCTAGTGAACCAACAAGCACGAACATTTTTCTAGCTTATATTAACCTCAAGGCGAAGATTGGGCGCAAAAATACACTGCAACTGTATGATTTGCCAATCATGGAAGATGAGTACCGCTTCAAATTGATGAGTTTGATGATGAGTGTGGCTGTTTCTGCTTATTTCGTAAATACGAATTTGTTCGTGCTTTTCATGTTCATCATGACCAAACATGCGTTGAAATATGGCAATACACCGGTAATGGCCTACGTGTACGGCTCCTATGGTTTAATCCTTGGTTCAGGCTTCGGGGATTATCAGCTTGGCTACCAGTATGGGCAGCTTGGCGAGAGATTGAATGCCCGCTTTCAATCCCATCAATACCGCAGTAAAAGTCACTTTTCTTTCGGGTTGTTTGTAACACCATGGGTCAAACCGCTGCAAGTTAGCTTGGAGCATCTGAATGAGTCATTCAAAAGTGGCATCGAAGACGGAGATCTGGTTTTCGCAGGTTATGCGCTAACCTATCAGGTGTTGGCAAAGGATTTTCAAGGTGTGGCACTCCCGGAAGTACAAGAGGAGCTGAACAAGAACTATCGCATCCTGGAACAGACCAATCATCACGACACGCTGCTTATGCTAGAGATGCTGCATATGGTGATTCAGAATCTGGAAGGAAAAGCCGGAAATCCCCTGATCGTTGGCACGGATGAAGAAGCGGAAGAGCGGTTTGTTCAAAAGCTGATCATTCACCCGAATCAAGTGATTTTACATGAGTACAAGGTTAAAAAAATGATGTTGTATTATTTGTTCGGTCAATATGATGCTGCTTTAAAGACCGGCAAAGAAGCAGAACCGATGCAGTCTGTCTCGTTCGGTTTGTTCCATATCCCTGAGAACTATTTCTACTATGCTTTGTCCATATCCGCTGTATATAAGGATGCAACTATATTTGAGCAGAAGCTGTATGCCAAGCAGATGAGTAAAATGCTGCGCAAAATGGATAAGTGGGCAACCCACTGTCCGGAAAACTTCTTGCATCTGAGCTCCTTGATGCGTGCCGAGTGGAGCCGTGCTATGGGGAATTTCCAGAAAGCTGAGCAGGACTACGAAATGTCCATCAGGCAGGCAAGGGAGCAGGGTTTCATCCAGCATGAAGCAATAGCCTGCGAACTGGCAGGGAGGATGTACAAAGATGCAGGACGCGAGAAGATCGCTAAAACGTACTTCATTGATGCTTATTACGGCTACTTAAGTTGGGGTGCCAAAGCGAAGGCCGACGAGCTGAAGCTGCGCTATCCGAACTATCTGACCTCACTTAAGGAGCAGCAGGACTGGAGCACAACGAATATTAGCGACTACTCGCTGCAGGCGCTGGATTTTATGACGATTATGAATACGTCGAGGTCCTTATCCAGTGAAGTGAATTTGGAGCAATTGATCAAACGATTAATGGAAATCGTTACGTATTCGTCAGGCGCAGAGCGAAGCATCCTTGTTCTTAAGGAGAAAGAGAGCCTGTATGTCGAGGCAGAAATGCTTGCAACGGAAGGAAAAGATTCCTGCACGGTGAGTTCGGTTGCGCTGGAAACACGGGAGGATCTTCCGGCCGCTGTTATTCATTTCGTTGCTCGGACCAAGGAAGGCGTCGTTCTGGATGATGCCGCAAATAAAGGCATCTTCACGCATGATCCTTATATTCGTGCGGCTGAAGGCAGATCGATTTTCTGCGAGCCGATTCTGCATCAGGGCAATCTCGTTGGTGTTTTTTATCTGGAAAATAATTTGATTCGCAATGCCTTTACGTCGGACCGTCTTGATATTATTAAGCTGCTGTCAGCACAGGCCGCGATTTCCATTGAAAATGCCAGACTTTATAACGACCTGGAGTCAAAAGTAAAAGAACGCACGAATGAATTGATTCTGATGGAGACTTCGCGGCGCGATTTGCTTTCCAATATCTCTCATGATCTAGGTACACCGCTGACTTCCATTCAGGGCTATGTAGAGGCGATACTGGACGGTGTGATTCAGGAGCCTGAAGAACAACGAAAATATCTCTCAGTTGTGCATATGCGAATTGTCGGTATCCAGCGATTGATTACCGATCTGTATCAGCTGAGCCGTTTGGAGACGAAACAGTTCCATTTCCAACTCGCGCCTACCTCATGCCAGACTATGGTACGCCAGCTGTTTGCCAAATATGAGTTAGATTGCGCCAATGCGGGTATCACCTACACGCTCGATATGGCAAATTCCGAAGAGGAAGAAATGCTGCTAACCGTAGATACGGATCGGATCGAGCAGGTGTACGCGAATATCATTTACAATGCCATTAAGTTTTCAGCCAAAGGCGGCTATATTCATGTGCATGTAGACATCAAAGGCGATCCGCGCCAGCTTGTGATCCGGGTTACCGACACAGGCGTGGGGATCAGCGAAGAAGATCTGCCGCATATTTTTGAAAGGTTCTATAAAGTTTCCAAATCACGCAGCACATCTGGTGGAAGCGGGCTTGGTCTTGCCATTGCCAAAGAGATTGTTCAATATCATGGGGGGCAGATCTGGGCTGAGAGCCGGCTAGGCAAAGGTTGCAGTATCTCATTCTCATTGCCTGTACATCGGATTTGAAAAGTAGGAGCTAAGAGGCTTGTCAGCGCTTAGCTCCTTTGCTTTTGACTATTTTGGTGCGCATCTGTACATGATGGCGGGTTTATTATGGGAAATCCTCCCGTTATATCAGGGGGAATTCTGGATGGATAAGGAAATATCTGGATTAAGTCCCGTTAATTAACTGTAACAACCTCGCTTCCTAGCACAATCATCCTTTTTAACAGTAGAAAATTCCATGTATTTATGTTTTAGCTGTGTTACAGCAATAAATAACGGCAGAGTATTTCCCTTTATTCTGAGAAGGCTGTCCCAGAAATTAACAAAAGAGGCACTCCCCCAGTCATTCTGATGACTTACGGGACTGCTACTTAGGGACGAATCGTCACACGCGTGTGAATAGGCACGAGTGCAGCCAACTCAAGCACATCCTCATTGTGCATTCGGATACAGCCGTGAGAGGTGCGTTTGCCAATGGAGGAGGGGTCATTCGTACCATGAATACCATAATGCGGTCTGCTCAGTCCCATCCAGAAGACGCCGAAAGGACCGCCGGGATCGGGCTGTTTATTAATTATCGTATACTCACCTACGGGTGTTCGGGTTACCATCTTGCCGACTCCCACTGGGAAGCCTCGCACAACGCGATTTACATCGAGTAAATACAGTTGGAAATCGGACAGGTCAATAATAATACGGTAATTAGGCATAGGATACTCACCTCGGTTTATCTTATGTGGGTGCATACGAAACGAACAGGGCGCGTAACCTTTTTCGAAATTAAAACGGACTTGTGGTATACTGCTTTAGTTAGATATCAGATATCAGTCATCCAAGGGAGCTACAATCATGCAATCTTTTTTACAATTCAATCCAACAAAATTATGGTTCGGCAAAGGGCAAATTGAGCAGCTAACCCAGGAACTTGGCAATCCTGGCAAGAAGGTGTTGCTCGTATTTGGCAGCGGAAGCATTAAGCGAAATGGCGTCTACGAGGCTGTTAAACAGCAGCTTGATCATATGCAAGCGGAAGTGTATGAAATGTCAGGCGTCGAGCCGAACCCGCGGCTTACGACAGTGAAGAAGGGGATCGAGTTGTGCCGGGAGCACGGTATTGAACTGATTCTAGCTGTAGGTGGAGGCAGTGTGATTGACTGTGCCAAAGCGATTTCAGTGGGTGTTTATTATGAGGGAGACGTTTGGGACATTATTACACGCAAAGCTGTCCCTACTAAAGCATTGCCGTTCGGAACGGTGCTAACGCTGGCGGCTACGGGTTCCGAGATGAACAACATTTCAGTCATTACTCACTGGGAGAAAAATGAAAAACGCGGCTGGAGCAGCCCACTGGCATATCCGGCATTCTCAATTTTGGACCCGGAGTTTACGTATTCGGTGCCTTCGGACCAAACGGTCTACGGCATTGTGGACATGATGTCTCACGTGCTTGAGCAGTACTTCCATCTCACAGAAAATACGCCAATGATGGATCGTTTCATGGAGTCGGTGCTCCTGACGGTCATAGAAGCTGCGCCTAAGCTGCTTGAGAACCTGCACAGTTACGAGCATAGAGCAACCATCATGTATGCGGGAACCACGGCTTTCAACGGGTTATTATCAAGTGGAACCGATGGTGGAGACTGGGCGTCTCACCAGATCGAGCATGGTCTGTCAGCAGTCTATGATATTCCGCATGGCGGAGGGCTTGCCATCATTTATCCGAGCTGGATGAGACACTGCGCAGAAGATGATCCATCACGGATGAAAAAGCTGGCAATGGCTGTTTTCGGCGTTGATCCCACAGGCAAAACCGATCACGAAATTGCTTATGAAGGCATTGAGGCGCTGCGTCAATTCTGGAATTCGCTAGGTGCGCCGAATTGTTTAGCGGACTATGATATTAGTGATGCGAGACTTGAGGAATTGATTCATAAGTCCTTCATGAAGGAGCAAGTGGGGAGTTACAAAATCATGACGCGTGACACGGTCAGAGAAATCCTGACGAATTCCCTATGATGAAATATTATTTATTTGTATTGGCTGGTGCTTGCAGCTTCGGATTGTTATCGACCTTTGTTAAAAAAGCGTATGAATCAGGCTTCCACGTGGGGGAAGTGGTTGGCAGCCAAAATTTGTTTGGTGTGCTGATGATTTGGATATTGGTTCTCGTTACAGCCAAATCCAATCGAGGCGGTTCAGCCGAGACCAAGAAGTATAAAGTGAAACCGCGGCAAGCCTTGTCGCTCATGGCCGTTGGAACAACTTCCGGTTTAACGGGTATTTTTTATTACGCAGCTTTGCAGTATATCTCGGCTTCCTTTGCCATTATTCTTCTGTTTCAATTCACATGGATCGGTATTTTACTTGAAGCTATAACGGAGCGGAAACGTCCGGGGAAAGATAAAATATTTGCGCTTATCATCTTGTTTATTGGAATTATTATGGCGAGCGGATATCTGAGTGGAGGCCATGAAGCGCCATCCTGGATTGGGATTGGTCTAGGGCTTCTCGCTGCATTGACTTATGCTTTATTCATTATGTTTAGCGGCAAAGTTTCTAGCGCAGTTGCACCAATCACACGCAGCGCTATCATGCAATCAGGATCGTTAATCCTGGTCATGCTGATTTATCCGCCGCATTTTCTGTTTAATGGCTCTTTACATGAAGAGCTTCTGCCTTGGGCGCTGCTGCTTGCTTTCTTCGGCGTCGTCATACCGCCGCTGTTCTTCGCTATTGGTGTCCCCAAGATTGGCGGTGGACTGGCCACGATTATGAGTGCGGCTGAATTGCCGACTGCGGTCATCATGTCGTTCGTTGTGCTTCATGAAACCGTCAATGGTATGCAGTGGACCGGTGTTATTATTACAATGCTTGGCATTGCTCTGCCAGAGCTGATGAAGTTTCGGAAGCGGCGGAGCCAAATGGGTGTGAATTAGGATCAGGTGAACTCTACATCGTGATGATGAGGGAGTTCACCTTTTTGTTTGGCAGAAAGTTCATTTGAAAAAGTATGAAAAGTTCATAGTTGTTCGAGATAATACAGTGGTAAAAAGAGGTAGATCTCTTATATTGTAGAGGTAAGGGAGGTGATTGAAAATTGAACTTGTAAGCGCTTAATCTGTTAAGTGATTAAAGCGGAAGCGATTGGGAGAAGGGCTAATCAACCAAAAATTATCGATGAGAGGACGGATTTATTTGATGAAAAAACCTGGTTTGAGGTTGTTCAGTTTCCTGCTTGCAGTGTTACTGAGTCTTCAAGTCTGCGGTGTATTCCTGTTCGCTAAGGAAGCATCCGCGGCAGCCGTCACGGTACAGAATGGGATTCAGTTCAAAGATACGAACGGCAATGTGATACACGCTCATGGTGGCGGGGTTATCAAGGTTGGCAGCTACTATTACTGGTTCGGAGAGAATCGGAATGCGGATGGGAGCTTTAAGGCGGTATCTTGCTACCGTTCCAGCGATCTCAAGACATGGGAATTCCGCAGTGATATTTTAACGAAAAATTCAGCGACTGAACTCAATGTGTCTATCATCGAAAGGCCGAAAGTCATTTACAATAGTTCAACTGGCAAATTCGTGTTGTGGATGCATTGGGAAAATGGCGTCGATTACGGGCAGGCTCGTACAGCTGTCGCTTCATCCAGTACCGTAGATGGCGCGTATACGTATCATGGCAGCTTCCGCCCGCTCGGGTATGATTCCCGCGATATGACGGTGTACAATGACAATGGCACAGCCTATTTAATTTCAGCGACAAGCGTGAATGCGGACATGAATATATACAAATTGACCCCCGATTTTCTTGGCGTGGAATCATTGGTCAAGACGTTATGGGCAGGTCAATATCGAGAAGCGCCAGCCATGTTTAAGCGCGGCAGTGTATACTTCTTGGTAACTTCAGGTGCAACAGGCTGGGATCCGAATCAAGGCAAGTATGCGACAGCAAGTTCTATCACGGGGACATGGAGTGGACTTAGTAATTTGGGGGACGGTACGACTTATGATTCCCAGAGCGCTTATGTTCTTCCGGTTGAAGGGTCCAGTTCAACATCTTACTTATACATGGGCGACCGGTGGGCTGGAGCTTGGAGCGGGAAAGTGATGGAGTCCCGGTATGTGTGGTTGCCGCTTGCGTTCCCATCGAGCACATCGCTGTCCATGGGCTGGGGAAGCAGCGTAACCATTGATGCCAGCGCAGGAACAATTGCAGTTTCCTCGCCAGTCATCGATACGAATGCGTATTATATACTTGAAAACCGCAATGGCGGCAAAGCGTTGAATGTGCTGAATCAAGGTACAGCGGATGGAGATAATCTGGAGCAGTACATCGATAGCGGCTGGAATAGTCAGCAGTGGAAATTTATTAGCGCGGGGAGCGGGTATTACAAAATCCAAAACCGCGGAAGCGGTAAACTTATCGGCGTAGAGAATGGTTCAACCGCAGACGGTGCTGTGATTGAGCAGTGGACAGATGGCGGCTGGACCAGCCAACATTGGCAAGTCGTTGATAGTGGCGCTGGTAATTATAAATTGAAAAATAGGGCTACTGGGAAAATAATTGATATCTCCGGCGGCTCCAAAGTCAATGGCGGAGCAGCCATTCAGTACACGGACAATGGCGGCAAAAACCAACAATGGCGGTTGTTGAAAGTTGAGTAGATGAAAGCGATTACCCCGTGTGTAGACGAATCTACAGCGGGGTGATTTTTTATTCACCTTAGAAGTCAGAAAAGCACTAGAGATCAGATACATTTTCGTGTAAAGTTAGATGCGAGCACCTTACATGATGTCATTGTATATGAATCTATCGAAAAGGCGAGGTTGATGAAGTTGGATTTGAAAACGGAACAATTGGAACTGCATATGATGGATATCTCGGGTTCAAAATTTAACAAAGTGAAAGCGGAGCATCTCGTTTTTGATAATGTGAATCTTGCCAACACACACTTTCATAATGTGAACATGAGTGAAATTGAACTTGATGATATTAATATGCAAAAATCAAAGATGACGAACATCAATCTTTCGCATACGCGTATTCAAAATGCCAACTTCACCAATGTTCAGATGGAAAATGTTCATTTAGTTGATACCTTATTCACGAAATGCAATTTGAAGAACACGAGGATAGAGAACTGTGATTTGACAGATGCTGAGCTTACAAATTGTGAACTCAGAGGCATGAAAATCAATGGCATCCTTGTTGAAGATTTACTCAAAAACTATTCAGCAAATTCATAAGTTATGAAAAGCAGGAGGCACGAATGCCATTCTTACAGCGAATTACCTTGGACTGGTCCGAGCTGTCCGAAGCGGATAAAGAAGAATTTCCTTTTAACATTAGGCCTATTCGAGAAATCAATGAGCTTAGGTTCCGCTCGAATGTCACCTTTTTTATCGGAAATAATGGTTCGGGGAAGTCTACGCTGCTGGAGGCGATCGGTGTCTCCTGCGGCTTTAGTGTGGTCGGAGGCAGAGATTTAACGATCAAGAAAGAAAAAGATGATGAATCGCTTGCGAATATCATGAGATTATCCTGGCTCCCCAAAGTTAGCCATGGACTTTTTTTCCGCGCGGAGACCTTTGATACGTTTGCGGGTTATATCGATGAGCTTGCGAAGGATCCCTATATTGGATTTCAAGCTTACGCGCCGTATGGGGGCAAATCCCTGAATGAGCAGTCGCATGGACAAGCATTTTTGACCTTTTTCCAAAACCGGTTGGGCCGCAAAGGCTTGTATTTACTGGATGAGCCGGAGTCGGCGCTTTCGCCACAGAATCAGTTGGCTTTCCTTAGCATGATTAGGGACTTAGAGAAATCAGGCAATGCGCAATTTATTATTGCGACGCATTCTCCGATCATCATGGCGTATCCAGGAGCGCAAATTTTGCAATTTACTGAAACCGCCATTGAGCCTATCTCGTATGAAGATACGGATCATTTCAATTTAACGAGAGATTTCTTGAATCATCGGGAGCGGTATTTTCGGGCGCTATTTGATGCGTCCATGCCCACACCATTGTCTTTGATCATGATGAGCATATCATTGGCGGATTTTACCGTAGACACTTCAAGCGAACCTGGTMCGCTTAACCGCTCCAACCCATGCACGATTGCATTTTCGATGAGGGGCTGGAGCGAGAAGTGAATGACCTGCAGTTCGGCACTCCCTTCCGCAAGTCTCTCGGAATACTGAATTTTATCACCGAAGCGGAGCTGCTGGATTTTCACATATAACCGAATATGCTCAAGCTCTTCACGCAGTGTTACGGTTTCTTTGCCTGTTTGGATCTGAATACGAAACAGACGTCCGATCATGCCGACCATCTCACTAATGTCCCGCTGTCCGTTAATGACGGCTTTCATTTGGATGGATTCGAGCACATTGGCGAGAAAATGGGGATTAATTTGGCTCTTCAGGGCACCGAATTGAGCTATTTTTTGCTGCACCATCGCCGCAGCCGAGCGCTCGATATAGCTTTGTAAATCTTCCACCATTTTGCGGATCCCCTGGTACAGCACTCCGAATTCATCCTGCCGATCGCTGCTTAAATCAACGTCGAATTTCCCTAGCCCGACCAATTTAACCTGTCTGCTGAGCAGAATGATTGGTTTGGTCACACGCGCGGACAGGATAAACATGAAGAGAAGCGCTGTAGCCAGGGAGAGAAAGGCTAAAGTCAGAACAATTTTAATCAAAATATCGGCTTGCTTGGTCATTTCTTTCTCGTCGATATATTGAATGACTTTCCAACCGGAATACGAAGAAGTAACAAAGTTAATATACGAATCAACACCGGAGAAGTTGGCATATAAGCTTCCCGCATCGTTACCCAGCACGGATTGAATGGCTTGCTCCTTGAGCGTTGCTGATAAATCGCTTATCGGCTGTAAGCGGTTGGAATTGTAAATGACGCCGCCTTTATCATCGATAATAATGAAATTCCGCTTCCGATTCTCCGACAGCTTCAGGATTTCTCTTAAGGAATCTAAACGAATGTCGATGAGCATAACACCGATGGGCTGTTTGCTGCCCACTTTGTTAATGACTCTGGCGATGGAAATAACGGATTCTTTGGCGTTCACCCGATGAAAGGGGAGATGTGCGCCGAAAAGCACGATTCCACCTGCCTTTTGCTGTGTTTGAATATACCAGTCTTCATGTGTAAAATCCTTCACATCGTAGTCGGAACGATTGAAATTCATCGAGTAAAACATCCTTGAACCTGCATAAATTTGAACGCTGTCGACATTCTTGATCGTCATCTCGATAGAACTGATAAAATGCTCGATAATGTTGCCGTATACAATCATTTGATCGTTCCCGCTGTCTTCGCCAGCGATTGTCCAATGCTCCAGCGCACCTTGCAGCTGTCCGTCCATTTGCGCGTTCAGCGTGCCTTTTTCAATACTTTGCAGGTACTGATCGATGTTAAAGGACAAATTCGTAAGGATTAAGTTGGAGCTGCTTTGGTATTCGTTTTTGACGGCCTGTATGGAAAATAAGTAGATGATAACGGAAATAATTAATAAAGGGATGGTAATAATCAGAATCATCAGCACAAAAATTTGATGGTTGACATGCTTCATTCGCATCTGTCGAATGAGTTGATTCCATTTCAACATTTAGGACCAACCCCATTTTTTTCGATATTCGGTGGGTGTCATTTGGGCGATGATTCCAAAGGTTTTGACGAAGTGCTTGTAGCTTTTATATCCGCACATCGTGCAGATGTCCGTTATTAACAAGTCGGGCTTTTTTAACAGCTCCTGGGCGTAGGTCATTCGGATTTCCGTGACAAACCGCATGTAGTTCTTATCCAATTTTCTTTTGAACAGGCGGCTTAAGTAGGAAGGATTGTAGAAAAAGCGGTCCGCGACCATTTGCAGAGTCACATCTTCAGCAATGTTCTGCCTAATGAAAGAGGCGATGTGTTCAAAAATGAGCACGTCCTGCTGCTGGTCCGAGAGCGAACCGTCCCGGGATAACGTTCCGAGCTGCGCCATCCAATCGCCAAGCCAGTCGAAGAGAGCCTCTAACGTAGAGAAATCATCCACGAAGGCGAGGCTTAACAGTTTGTCACTGTAGACGCTTTCAAATGGGATGCTGTTTGTATTGGCAAACTGAATGCAAACGCCGATTAGTTCCTGCAAAAAGGCAAGCCAACGTGCAGGCGCAATACGCGGCGTATGTGCCAGGTTATCCCTCTCAAATCGGTGCAAGAGTTTTTTGATTTCCCCAACATTGGCGCTCTCTAAGCTGGCATAGAGTTGTTTCTTATCTTGATCATTCAATCGGAATGAGGG
>NZ_JBFTQB010000075.1:0-24050 GCF_056398785.1 Paenibacillus sp. 01T422
GGAGCAGTTATCGCATTAAATTCATCGTAGTCGCCGTTACTTCCGCCAGCAAAAGTACCGTCGGGACCCACATCTCCTTCGTAGATGATGGTTTTACCATTTCCTTTTGTGGYGTCAAAAGAAATGCGGTATGGGTTACGGAAGCCCCAAGCATAGACGTAATCTCTTGCACCGCCTTGACCTGTAAAGTAAGGGTTATCGTTCGATGCAGAACCGTCTTTGTTGAAACGAAGAATTTTACCACGCATATCATCCAAGTTCTGAGATGTCTGTAAGGAACGGGTTTGTGGCCCTTGTGTAGGTGTGTTGTTATCTCCTATCGTCAAATACAGCTTGCCATCCGGCCCGAATTTAAGGTACCCAGCTTGATGGCAGCAGGTCACATCGGACGTTACTTTTAACAAGTTCTTTTCTGTATTTCCACTAATTACTCCGTTCTCGTATGTAAAACGAGCAACATTGTTAATCAGCTGACCCTCTGCTGTTTTCACTGGATTTGTATAATACAGATAAATGTAGTGATTCGATTCAAAATCAGGATCAAGGGCCAAACCCAATAACCCGTGTTCCCCCTCCAGGTTGGTAGGGATGTTCAAAATTTCCTTCGTATCTCCTTCTTGAGAAACGGTATAAACTTTACCGAAAAGGCTGATTACGAAAATTTCGCCACTTTTGGAAATATCGAGTCCAACTGGACTTGCAATAGTTCCTTTGACCAGAGAAACCTTCTGCAGGCCGCCTTTCGGAGAAGACTGATCGCAATCCGTATCGGTAGCTTCTCCCCATGCATATTTCAAACCTCCGAGAAGATGCTGTTGGAAATCTTCATTGAACCAAGTTTCCGGATGGTGACCTAATGCCGTATAGAACATTCTTCCGTTTTGAACCGGGCTGCACCAAGCATTCGGATGGTCCTCGAACGGTCCTCCCGTTACGCCATTGCTGTTCATATCCAAGCTTAAAAGAATATGTTTCCCTTTATCCCGTGGATTTTCTTTGAAATAGTACACTTCCTCAAGTGCTGTCCAGGAGGGACCCAGGTGGGCAGTAGCTGGATTATTGGAATCTTCCACATTGAATTTCACTGTTTGTGTCCATGGATGATTACTGAAGTACGCGCCTGTTAAGTCGCCATACTCTTGCCAATCATACCCGGTATCTGTAGCCGAATGTGCGCCTACATAACCTTTGCCTGATTTGATGAAATTCATGAAATCCTGCTTCTGTTGATCAGTCAAACCCCAATCGCTAAAGTTGCCTGTCGTGCTGACAAAAAAGACAACATCATACTTAGCAAGATTAGCAGCGTTAATATCTGCCGCATTTTCCGTAAAATCAATTTCAAAACCATATTTTTTGGCCATTTCAGGAAGTGCTACTTTAGCTCCTTGATCAATTGATGCATGACGAAAGCCTGTTGTTTTGGAAATAGCCAAAATTTTGTGCCCATGCTCTTCACCTTCATGTGCAGATGCTACTCCAGAACTTAAAACTGAACTAAGCGGTAATAAAATGGTAGATAAAAACATGACAAGTGCTAAAAATCCATACATCACTGAGCGCCGTCGACTCATTCCTTCATCCCTTTCGTTTCCTTTAATGAGTTAAAATAATCATTCAAAATTCGATKGGCCTGCCCATTGCCCGGTTTTCGTTCCGATTGTTGACACTTTAACCCCGCTTCCCATTTGTCATGTAATCGCATGTAGTTTCCGATATCCCCCCCTTCAAGAAGGTGACGTATCTTCTGTTTCAAGAAACTTCAAGCGCTTGTATATCATCAAGGCGGACTCAAGTTCATTATGTTAAGCGCTTTCATCTAGTTTCCTGAGCTATTTCTTCTATAGGTTTATCCTAATTGAAACCGTTCACATGAACAATTAACTAAGTTGAGATAAAAGTACATATTCTTGTGGTATATATACAACCCCATTTATATATGAATCTTGGATTCCGTATGATAACGAAGCGATTCACGAACAAGGGCATCATCCACATAGGTGATAAAAGAGCCTTCTTCTTGATTAATCCTGCCCAGCCCGTTTAGAAGAACAAGGCCTGTTTGGCCGGGCACATAACGTCTGTATCCCTTTTTGTTATCACGCAGCATGTATCTCTCAATGTTTGGAATCCACAAAGATGGGGGAATGACGTTAGCACCGATTAGCTCCAAAAGCTCGTGATGCAGGTCTACTTCATTTTCTGTCAAGAGCCCCAACGACTTGGATACCGTTGACATGCATAACATACCGAAGGCAATGGACTCTCCATGTGAATAGTCCCCATTTCCAAGCAATTCCACGGCATGTCCAATCGTATGCCCATACTCTAACACGACAGCATGATTTTTTTCATAAGGATCATCCTGCATGACCGTCATCTTAGCTTCAATACAAAACTCAATAAACTGTTGAAGCTCCTCCATTCGATACTGACTCGATGGTCTGAGCAATTTGCGATACGTACCAATTTGTTCAGGAAGAATCGCCAATAAGTTTTTCACCAATTCACAAAGACCGGAACGGATTTCTCTTGCCGGCAAGCTATGAAGGAAAGACAGCTCGACACATACGACTCTTGGCGTGTAAAAAAAGCCGAGAATATTTTTCCCTTGACCCAGGTTCACACCTTGCTTTAACGATAAGACAGAGTCGGATGCGGCAATTAACGTCGTTGGTATATGAATGAGAGGTAACCCACGGCACAGCATCCCAGCGACCATCCCTGCAACATTACCTGAAACCCCACCTCCAAGAGCTACGATGACAGTACGTCGATCCGCCCCGAGAGCGAGTGCCTTTCTGCATAAATGTTCAATGGTCATCAGATTTTTATTGTTCTCCCCCGGAGGAAAAGTCAATAAATAAGTCGTTCCTGCCTTTTGAAATGCAGCCATCGTTTGGGCAACAATAGGATGGGGAACGCCGCTATCGCTAATAATCATATATTTATCGACTTCAAGGGGATTCAGCCATTCCGCGACCTGGCCCAGCACATCTTCGCCTGAAATGAAATCATACTGATGCGTACCGAATTGAATCTGTTTTTTGTAAATGGTTAACCCTCCATTCGTTGTTAAGATACTTCAAAACCAGAAAGGGTCTCGTCAACATACAGCTTGGATTTACTTACATGAGAGAAAGGATCCGCTAGAGAAAGATTGGGTTCGCCTCCGACAATCACCCATCCATCGAATTGACGATCGATCAATTTCTTGAAAATGGGCCTGAATTGAATCCAACCGTCTCCAGGAACCGTAAATACGCCTTCATTAACAGAAGTTAAATAATCTAAAAATTTTCCCCTTACATGATTTAAGACGGACTGTCTAATATCTGTGAGATGGATATATGGAATTCGATCATAGTAGTGGTTCAATAGAGCTAACGGATCGCCACCGCTGTAGTATGCATGTCCAGCGTCTAACAACAAATGTACAAGTTTCGGATCTGTATCTTCCATCAATTTCCCTATTTCTTTGGCCTTTTCCACAATCGTACCGACATGATGCTGATAAACTAATATCATGTCGTATGCTTGACAGATTTCACCCGCCAAATGCAAGGTTTCTATGAAAAAGCTCCACTGATCCTCCGTCAATCGAATGACATCTTTGCTCGGCTGTGTACGAGCCGGGTCCCAGTGCATAGACCCTCCGACTTCACAGATGATAACGTGTTTACCATTCATTTCTTTTAACCCTTCCACATGTTTCCGGAACGATTCAAGCTCGCTCTCACGTAAGTCAGGTTTGGAAAAAATGACGTTTTTCCGTTGTGATGCAAGCTGAAGACCATAATCATTCAACATTTGTTTGAATTGATTTGGAGCCATGGACAATTGTTGACCATGCTCGATACCAACAAAACCTAGGGAGGACATCCTTTGCATGAAATCAGCCTCACAGAACAGCTCGTCCGAAAGCTTGGAATCCCCCTGATTCCAGGGAACTGGGGAAAACCCCAATCGGAAAGGATAGCTTCTCCGTTCATTCATTTTCATTTCCCCTTTCTAAGAATCGTAGCCCAACATATTGAAAATGATTGTCGGAATATCTCTTGCGCGCCAAACGGCAGCTTGATTGATGAATTCATGAGATGGACCAATAGCAATGAGACTTACCAAGTCATCTTCGCTGGTCGGACAAACACCATGAGAACCCTTGATGAGTTCCGGCGTTAAAGGAATGGACCGCGTCTTAAAATCCATGAACAGCTCTACCGCATCGTACCCAGGTTTACGATGAATATCCACGGTTGTGGCATACGGAGGGGCTGCATTCGGGTCATTCCACCAATAATAGGCAAACCATGCGTTTCGCTCGGCAATCGCAACAAGTTCGCCTGCATTCGGATGGTTTAAGCTCCACTGTTTTTTGCCGGCTTCGCCAAGGACTTGCCCAACCCCATCAACCTCCAGCAGAACGCGTTTCACATCATCCCTAATAACAGGATCATTGATATAAATATGAGCGATTTGATGATCCACGACAGCAAAAGCCTGACTATGATAGGTGTCAAGATACTCTTTGCCATTCAGTTCAATCACCTTTAACCAGCCTTGCTCGCGGAGAATACGATTTAAATAAATCGGTGACTCCACAGGTTGAAGCGCGTATTCGGAAAGAATGATCACAGCGGTATCGTCCATTTTCCCCATCTGCTCCAGCGAATCCACAAACTGTCCAACGATCTGATCAATTTCTTTTATCGCTTGCTGTTGTTGTTCACTTTCAGGGCCAAATCTCTGAGCTTGATAATCGAGGTTCGGCAAATAAGCGAAGGTTAAGGTTGGATGATGATCTTCAATAATGTTGAGTGCGGCCTTCGCGATCCATTCACTCGATGCTACTCCTGCAAGTGGTCCCCAAAAAGAATGAAGCTTGAAAGGACCTTGCTTCTCTGCGATTTGCTCATACAGCCCAGGCGGATTCGAAAAGTACCACTCCTCCATCCCCTGTTCCAAGTGCATAGGAGACGGTGTAACAATAAAATCCGCGCTATCATATTTAATATGCTGCATAAATAAAACAGCCGATTTCGATTCAGGATCAAGTCGCTTTAAGGTTTCCCACATCCGTTCTCCTTCGAGCGGAGCAATCGTCTGTTCCCACATCAAAACTTCTCTTTGCTTACGATCAAAACGTCCGTTACCCACAATGCCGTGACGACTCGGTTCCTCACCTGTCGTGATTGTGGCTTGCATCGCTCCTGTGACGGCAGGAAAAACAGGCTTTATCTTAGATACACTGCCCTTAGCAGCGATACGATTTAAATTTGGCGTTAATTCATTGTTCTCCAAGTGAGCTGGCGTTAAGCCCACCACATCAAGAACAACAACATGCTTCGCTTGTTTTTGCATATTTTCCCCACTTTCTCCTTATGTGCTTCACTAAGTCATGGCGATGGTTCGTGCCATCCAAGAAGATACGACAATAAAAAAAGCTACGATTAATGCGTGAAGACCGCCGTCTATAATGGAAACAATTGCTGCGTTCAACAGCAGTAAAGACAAAATGCCATATTTCACTCCTCGCTTAATGAAAGCCGGTTTAGGCTCGCGTATGGCCGGATACAAGGCATAGCCCTCTACAAAACCATATAAGGAAATAAAAAATAACTCCATCAGCGATATAGAGTCCTTAAACGTCCCAAAACCGATTAGCCATAAAAAGATACCAAAAGGAATCAAGGCAATTAACAAAATGGTTGTCCTTGTGTACCCGTAATTTTCTCCTCGGCTCAGCGCCGTTACTCCGATAATATGCAAGAAGGGAAGCAGCGCAAGCAACGCAAAATCCCAAAAGTGCTCCTGCAAAAAGGATAGCCCCAGCCATAAGTTAAGGCCTCGGCATAAAGCCATCACCAGTGTGCCTGGAATCCCGTATTTTTTTGCCCAAGTATTGTAAAGCACAATAGAAGCCACCAAGGCCAAAGCAACATAAAAAGAAAATAGACTGAAGACAGCAGCCAGAGCTAAACCAACTGCCAATAGAATACATGCGAGCATAAGTGCATGGCTTCTGCTAATTTTCCCTGACGGTATGGGCCGTTCAGGTCGCTCGATTTGATCCAGGGAGGCGTCCATAACATCATTTAAAACAACACCTCCCGCATAAAGCAGGATCGAAGCAACGAGGAGCAGCCAAACCATACCCGAAAGACCCTGACCAATACTAGAAACAATAAACGCCCCAGCTAACACATCACCAGCGGAGGTGACTAAATTAGGAACCCTTAAAATTTGTAAATAGGCTTTCATTTTGAACCGTTAACCGCAGTTTTTGCTCTAGCCAAGTCTTGAAGGATGGGAGAAATATAGTCAAACGCTTTTTTCGTAGCCGGCACTGGATCTTCTTCATAGGGATACAGCTCTATCGTAATAAACCCATCATAATTCGTCTTCACAATTTCATTCAGCAGCGCTCTAAAATCAATGACCCCTTCACCTGGGACTAAATGATGATGAATTCTTGAAGACGATATATCTTCCAAATGATAGTGTCTTGTATATGCTGCTAATTGGCTGACCAATTGCACAGGATCCTCCCCTGCACAGTAGAAATGTCCGATATCGAAATTGAGGCCAATCCGAGGTGACGATATACGTTCCATGAACTTAAGAAATTGCCCGGAAGTCTCGATTAATAGCTCCGGCTCAGGTTCAATCATGACGGTTACGCCCTTTTTCTCAGCGTGTTCGGCAAGTTCGTGAATTGCTTCCTCAAAAACATCCAACGCCCAATCTTCCTTCGCCCCATCCAGTGGTCCTCCCGGTTCAATCGAAAGGTGAGGAACCCCCCACTCTGCAGCCAGATCAATACAGCTTAACGTGTGGTTGATCCGTTTCCGTCTTTCGCTTGCCTCCTTCTCAATATAGGAGGGGCGCCAGCAATCCCCGAGAGCGTATAACATGAAGGCATTCAAATTACATATCTTCAGCCCATTATTTTCAGCTCGCTCTTTGATTTCTTGTCTTCTGGCCGGAGTTAAATCGGGTGGATAAGCGTGCGGGATATCACACAAAACTTCTATTCCATCAAAACCAATTTCTTGTAACGTATCCATGGTCGTTAGTAAATCGAATCTTTTATACGCATTAGCGCTGAAACCCAGCTTCATTGAACTTCCTCCTCTTCCTTTTCGTGCATATGAATACTACATATTTAATTTCCCTGACATTTTGTAGAACTGATAAGGATTGTCCCATACGACCTTTTGAATCTCTTCCTCGGCAAATCCGGCTTCTTTCATTTTTTTACACGTACGAGGAACACTTATTGGATCTGCCGGGCCCCAGTCACAGGCACTGTTAATCATAAGCCGATCCGTTCCATATTGCTGCATAATCGCAATCGCTCTCTCCGGTGAAATCTTCCCTGGGTATACGGTCATACCCGCCCAAGCGCCATATTCCAATGCAAGGTCAACGGTTTCTTCAATATTGTGATCCAGTAATACCTTCTCAGGACGAATACCGATTTCATCCAAAACTCGAATCGTTCTTTTTGTACCCTCTCGTTTATTGACGTGTGGAATATGAACCATCACAAGCATGTCTTTTCTTTTAGCCAGCTCAAGTTGTCTACGCATCACTTCTTCTTCCGCGTCCGTAATTTTGTCAAAGCCTATTTCGCCAATTGCAAGACATCTTGGGTGCGATAAAAATGGCTCCATGCCCTCAATCACTTGAAGGGCAAGCTCCAAATTGTTGGCTTCTTTCGGATTTGCAGCTATACATGAATAATGTTCAATATCATACTTCTTTGCTCTTACAGGTTCGAAATTAAGGATATGGCTAAAATAATCATAATAGGTATGAACCGATGTGCGTTCACTTCCCAGCCAAAATGAAGGTTCAACGACAATTTCAATACCGCATAACGACATTTTTTCGTAATCATCTACCGTTCTTGAATACATATGTACATGCGGATCTATAATACGCATACTCATCTCTCCCTTGTTTTGTGGATTAACACGAAATGGTGTAATTTGACATGTGCGCAAGTGCACGTTTGGCAGCCCCATCGGGATCGTCTGGATAGGAATAAATTTCAAAAGTAACAAAATGGTTATAACGAATCAATTGAAGCGCTTCCAAAACTTCCTCGAAATCGATATCACCTTCTCCAGGTACGAGATGATAATGCTTGCGTCCTCGGATATCTTCAAGATGGATATTAACAATCTTCTCACCAAAACGTTGGATGGTTCCTGCCAAAGGCTCGCCGAGAACTTCCGTATGGCCGAGATCCAAATTGATACCCAGCAATGGGTGATTGAGCTCCGCAATGACGCGCTGAACCTCATTTGCATTTTCAATTAACAGACCTGGTTCATATTCAATACCTATTCGAATATTTCTTTTTTCCGCATAAGGCAGTATTTGAGTTAGAGATTCTACTAATAATAAATAGGCTTGATCCGGAGGATTTCCAGCAAGACACTTACCGGAAGTAACACTGATACAGGATGCTCCCCATTCCGCAGCCAAATCTATACATCTTTCGGTATATCGAATTCGTTGAAAACGTACTTCCTCCCTTCGATTACATAAGGAAGGCTCAAAAACGGTCTCTCCACTAGGATGAATCGTTGGATATACGCTGACCGCAGTATTCGCATTAATATTACTAACGGACATTCCCTTTTGTTCCAACAAGCGAGTCACTTGTTTCACTTCTTGAACCGTAATATCAAGAGGAGAAAGATGAGGGTAATCGCCGAGGATTTCCAATGCTGAATACCCGCAATTATGAATTCGTTCAATGGCTTCGTTCAAAGAGAAACGAGTGTAGGCATTACTACTGATCGCGTAACGCATATAACCCCTCCTTTAACTGCTAATTTGGATCTCTTTCCGTATGACGTAAGGTCAATATAAGGTCAGCTTGCAATTAAGCGTTTTCAAATGAATGAATTGATTTCCCCTTTCCCTTGCTTGGATGACTAACCGCCATATTGCTACATCACATAATAAATTTTATTGAATTAGCACTTAATAAACAATTAGCTATGTTGCGCATTTCCTACCTTTACTTGCGATTCTTGCGTTTATCTGAACTGAATTGTGATATTTTCATATAAATTATATATTAGTAAGGTGAAGCAGGACTTTTGACCCAAGGCTAGTAATTATTATGAATATTATTATTACTTTAGAGGGTGTAAAATGGATTTATTATCGTTTGTCGACATAACCTTATTTTTCCTCTTGTTTGCTTTTTTTGTATATATATTTGCTTCAGTTACAATCACTACCCTGCACAAAATTTATTTAACCTTCCATTTTTCTATGATGTTATGGCCTATCTGCCAGTTTGCTATCAAAACGATGGACACTCCCAAGGTTCAATTATTTTATCTAAAACTATCTTTTATTGACATGTGCCTGATTGCCGTTGGTTGGCTTCTTTTCACAATCTTTCTCACAGGTCATTCGCTATTTCTGAGAAAGAAAATATCATTATTGCTTTTTGTCCCGGCTATACTAGTAGCTACCTGCGTGATCGCCAATCCAAATGGTAGGTTCGTCCTACCTTTGCAAGGTAATTACATCCACAGATCTTATGGACCACTTTTTTGGTATATCCTTGCTGTCTTGATTGGCTATATTATAGTTTCGCTATATATTATGAGCAAAGCATTACTATCCGACAAGTCACCTCGTATCAAAACACAGGTTAAGCAAGTGCTTAGAGGAATTATAGTAATGACCGTATTCATATTTTTAGATATATTCTTGAATGTTGTCCTAAGTTCATCTTTGCCCGCCATCCCAGGATTGACATCAGTAGGCATCCTACTTTCTGTTATTTTCTTTGTCATTGCCATTAATCGCGATAAAGCATTTGATATTGTGACAATAGCCCATCAAGATATTATTGATACAATAGATCATGGAATTCTGGTACTCGATGATAATGAAATAGTTATAGAAATAAATCGGTCTCTACGTCCTCAATTTGACTTGCATATAGGTTCCCGTTTCGATATGGCAAACATTCTCTCCAAAGGGCAGTCTAATGGCTTTATTGATTTATTCCTTGAAACATACCAAAGGCACCCTCTGAAGCGAACTCAAATCGAAATGAAGTTCCCTAATGGACGCCATATCATTATTCAAACTGCGCCTATCCGTGTTGATAGTAATCACAGGCAAGTCTCTTAGCCGAACGAGTCAAATCCACAGTTGAATCCAATAAGATGATAGTTAAAAATATACCTCATTCTCTATCGATCACTATAAGTA
Organism: Paenibacillus sp. 01T422; assembly: GCF_056398785.1. Lineage (NCBI taxonomy): Bacteria > Bacillati > Bacillota > Bacilli > Caryophanales > Paenibacillaceae > Paenibacillus > Paenibacillus sp. 01T422. Next base: position 10,255 of record NZ_JBFTQB010000075.1, read on the forward strand.
TCGGATTACTATCAATAAATAATTTCGCCTTCGAAAGTCTAAGAAGTCCCGATACCTATTTAAACGATTTACTTGAATCAGTGGATAAAGCCTTATATAGGGCAAAGGACGAAGGTCGGAATCGGATTGTCAGTATTGTAAGATAATTATTTGTAATTGAACCAAACAGACAAAGGCAGCCGATCGTGTCGGCTGCCTTCATGTCGTGATTGGACTATCGTTTCCGTTAGTTGAATCGTAGATGGGATCGTTGAATGATGCGTATGCTGATTTAAAAATATCATGGAATAGGAGTCCCTGATTGCCCCTGCTTTATTTACCCCACGATCAATGCGTACACAATACCGGGTCCGTGAACCCCAATGGTCAAGTCATTCTCAATATCAGCCGAACGACTTGGTCCAGAGATGAAATGAATACCCGCAGGCAAGCTCTCACTTCCTGCGCGATCGAAATTAACTAATGTTTCGCCTAAACGTGTTTTCAGTCTTTCTACTGGAATAATAGCCATCAATACGGTCGGGAGCAAACTAACAGATCTTCCTTTGTCCCGAGATGACAGGACCGTCATGGAGCCTGTATACGCTGTAGCGTAATCCGCCATTACAATACCAAAATCCGCTTCAGCGGCGCGGGCTTTCCAGTGATTCTCCGGGTCACGGTTCCAAACCGATATACTAGTGTCTTGTAGCACTCCTTCCAAATCAAGAGCATCAAGCTCCGATTGGTTTTGCCGGATGATATATTTAGCGCTCATTTCCTGTGCTTTATTCACTATGAATTGTTTAACATCTTCCATGGAAGATAAACGAGTCACATATCCGCCAGCAGTTTGGAAATTTTCCGTAAATCTCTCAATCCTCTCTTCAAGAGGCCACTCGAATGCTTGCCAGAAATCAGGCGCCCCTCGGTAAGGCTGAGCCGGTTTCTCAGTCACCCGTGCTCTTCCAAGCTTGCTAGCGATGCCATTCATAAATGCTTCCTGTTTCGCGCGTGACTCCGCTTCAAGCTGCGCTAACCATTCCTGATGCGTATCAGCCATGCTCATGCCCTCCTCCGGTTTCTCTTTCCTTGACAATGGCTTCCATTCGTTGGCGAACTTCCGGGTCCAGCTCCTTCAGACCTTGGCGCAGTTCTGCCTCCAATGTCCCCCACCCCTCACGGAACGATTTTTCTGGCAAACTTGGCGTTACCCGATACGAATTCCAGCCTTTGAGCGGACCCAGCTTCGTACGGATCTCTCCACTACGAACGACAAGTTTTTGACCGATCTTACCGAGCTTCAGCACACCTTTGAAACGGCCCGAATTGGCCATAACCGCCGAGAAGCCTTTCATGCCAACCGCTTCAAGCATGTTGCCATGACCGCTCTCCACTTTACGGCGCCGTAAAGAAACAAGCATATCGTGCAGAGGGATTTTGACGGGGCACGCTTCGTAGCAAGCCCCGCATAAGCTGGAGGCATTCGCAATATCGTCCCATTCGGCCACGTTTTTCTTTAACGCAGGAGTCAGTACTGCGCCGATCGGGCCGCTGTACGTGCCCCCATATGCATGCCCCCCGATATGACGGTACACCGGACAAGCGTTCAAACAAGCGCCGCAGCGGATACAATTCAGCAATTCTTGAAATTCGGGATCTCCCAACTGCAAAGAACGTCCGTTATCGACGATAATGATGTGCATTTCCTCAGGACCATCGGCATCATGTTCTCTTCGCGGACCCGTAATCCCTGACATGTACACCGTCAGCTTCTGACCTGTCGCCGAACGCGGCAGAAGGGTTGCCATGACTTCCAATGGCCGGAATAATAATATGGGAAGGCGTTTCTCCCGCGAGTTGAATGATATACTCACCTAAATCCGACTCGATAGGTTCTATCCCGATAGATTCAAGCGCGTGATTTAGATGAAGCTCTTCGGTTACCATTGACTTTGATTTTACAACCGACTTTGCTGATTTACGTTCCGCAATCGCCAGAGTAATTTTCACCGCATCAGCCGATGTATCAGCGAAATGGACATGAACACCATTAGCCCGAGCGTTATCGGCAAACAAATTCAAATAATAATCCAGATGAGCAATCGTATGCAGCCGGATTTGTCGACCTCTCTCTCTCCACTCATCCCAATTGCCGTGTTCTTCAGCAGCTTTCTTCTTACCTCCGCGCAGCCGCTCAGTCGTGAAGCGTACTGCATTGCGCAAAAACTCATCGTTAAGCGCCAGCTCCGCACGTTCTTTAACGCTTGAAGCAGCAGAATTCGTAGTACTCAAGCTCGTTTCACTCCTTCATGCAGCAGCTCTGCCAAGTGCATCACCTTGACGGGCTCGTTTCGAAAGCGCAGGTTGCCAGCGATATTCATTAAGCATGCCATATCGAGACCGACGAGAACTTCCGCTTCCGTTTCTTTCACATGATTCACTTTCTCTGAGACCATAGCTCCTGAAATGTCTGCCATCTTTACAGCAAAAGTCCCGCCGAACCCGCAGCAATCTTCAGCAAAAGGAAGCGGAACAAATTGTAAACCTTGGACTTTTTTCAGTAATTCCATTGGCTCATCTTTGATACCAAGCAGCCTGCTTCCGTGGCATGATGGATGATAGGTGACTTTATGAGGAAACACCGCCCCCAGATCAGTAACCCCCAACACCTGCACAAGGAACTGAGTAAACTCGTAAGTTTTTCTCTGAAGCTTTACCGCTTTCTCCAAGTTAACAGGATCATCTTGAAAGAGATTCGAATAGTGATGAATCATGTAGGTGCATGAACCCGAAGGAGAGATAACAAAATCGCTATCTTCAAATGCTTTGAGAATTGTTTTGGCCGTTATCCGTGCTTCATCCCAATATCCGCTGTTATAAGCTGGTTGACCGCAGCAAGTTTGAACGTTAGGAAACTCCATCTGAACCCCATATTGGGCTAAAAGCCGCACCATCGCTTCTCCTACTCGGGGATAAATCGCATCGCTGAGACAAGTAATAAATAATGACACTTTCATGGTGCACCTCTCATCTATATGAACTATATATTTATCAGATTGTCAGATATGTAAAGTAAAAGAACCTCAACGATCGAGGTTCTTACTATTTATTCTACTATGCACCGCGATCTCCTCAACCCAAGGATAAGCATCATGTCTCAGCAACCATCGTATTGGTTAACGAACCCAATTTTTCAATCTCTATGGTTACAACATCTCCCGGTTTTAAATAGATCTGCTTCTCCTTCGGATAGCCAAGCACAACGCCGGCAGGCGTCCCTGTTAGGATAATATCACCTGGAAGTAAGGTCATGTGTTGCGAGATGTAGCTGACAATTTCGTTGCAATGAAAGATCATATCGGATGTATGGGATTGCTGTCTAACCTCGCCGTTGACGATACAGCGAATGTCCAGATTGTTCGGATCTCCTACTTCATCTGCGGTAACAAGGAATGGTCCTAACGGGCTGAAGCTATCACATGATTTACCAAGCAGCCATTGATGCGTTCTCATTTGCAAATCTCGCGCGGACAAGTCATTCACATTGCAATAGCCGAATACGTGATCTAAAGCATGCTCCTTCTCCACATATTTAGCTTTTTTACCGATCACAATCACAAGCTCTGCTTCGTAATCAACCTGCGACGACACTTTCTCCGGCAGTGGAACTTCACAGCCATGTCCAGTTAGCGTGTTCGAGAATTTATTAAAAAGAATCGGATACTCCGGAATCGGCGCATTGGTTTCTTCAGCATGCTTGCGATAGTTGAGCCCTACACAAATGATTTTGTTTGGGTTCGTCACACAGGGTCCATATTGAAGATGAGTCTCATCCAGCCAATAAGCTTCTCCCTCAGAGCCTGCTTCAAGCACGATGTTCACAAGACGCTGCAGCTCCGCAACCGCCGCCGTTCCGCCTTCTATGACAGCATGTAGCGTGGTCGACAAGCTACTCGTTTGGTCCAAAGCCATTCCTTCGATGGCTGCGGCGACATCCAAAATGCCTTTCTCCGTTTTAATACCAAGCTTATAATGGCCGTTGTCGTTAAATGTCAGTAGTTTCATTCGTAAATATTCTCCTCCATCTAGCTATTGTTAGGCGTTTTTACCGAAAACAACACCACCGTCAATGTAGAGCGGAGAACCCATCATAAACTTGGAATCATCAGATGCCAAGAACAATGCCGCATTAGCAACATCCTCTGACTTGCCCAGTTCACCGCTGAGCTGGCGCTGTTTTAATGATTCGATGGCAACTGTAGGATCGTCATAGGAAGTCTTCAAATAGTTCTCTACGAACGGTGTAAAGATCGTACCCGGCAGTAGTGCATTCACCCGGATATTGTAGGCTGCGTAATCAACCTGCATCGATTTGGTTAAAGCGAGTACGGCTCCCTTCGTTGCAGCATAAGAAACTCTGCGCGCGAGTCCAATTTCCGCTACGCACGACGACATGTTGATAATCGAACCTGTTTTACGCTCCATCATATAGGGCAATACATATTTCGAGGGCAGGAACACGCCCTTTACGTTAATGCTCATTATCCGGTCCCAAGCTTCCGGCTCAATTTCATGCACAGCTCCGACGCCACTGATTCCGGCATTGTTAAACAGAACGTCGATGCGACCAAATTCAGCAATAGCCGCTTCCACCATTGTCTTGACGTGCTCAGGATTTGTTACATCCGCGTGGAGAAATAGCGCTTCTCCACCCTTGTCCTTAATTTCGCTCACGGTTTCTCTGCCCTTGATTTCATCCAAGTCGTTCACGATAACTGTCGCGCCTTCTTGTGCAAAAAGCAATGCCGTGCTTTTACCAATACCTGATCCAGCTCCGGTGATCAAAGTTACCTTATCTTGTAATCGCATACTTCCACTCCTCTTCCTAAGCAAATCGATTCTCTTCGGGATCTTCCGTATCATAGCCAAAGGCATCCAGCGCCGGCCATAGCTCAGAGGCAATCGGGTAATTCGCGAGTTCCAACGTTTGGGCTATCCGTTCCGGTTTACTCATGCCGACGACCGTACTCGCGATTCGCGGGTCGCGAAGCGAAAATTGAAGTGCGGCGGCGGCAAGCGGAACATCGTATTCCGAGCAAACCTTGGCGAACATACGCGCTCTCTCCAATAAGAGTGGCGGAGCTTCGCTATAGGCGTAACGCGCGTATGCTTCCGGACCTTTAGCGAGTATGCCGCTGCCATAAGGAGCAGCGTTAATAACCGCAACGCCCATACGACTCGCGATATCAAGCAAAGGTTCGGCAGCCCGATTGAGCAGCGTATATCGATTGTGGGTTTCAACGCTACTAAACGCTCCCGTTTCGACATAACGAATGAGCATATCGATCGGTCCGCCGGATATGCCGATGTGATCGATGACCCCTTGCTCTTGAAGCTTTTGCAGTACTTCTAACGGTCCGCCGGATCCCATCACATTCTCGAAGGTGGTATGTTCAGGATCGTGGATGTAAACGTATTGCAGACGATCAAGTCCTAATCGTTCGAGACTTCCTTCGATGGAATGTTTCATCTGTTCGCCGCTAAAGTCGCCGGTCTTAAAGTCGCGGTCGGCTTTGGTGGCGAGCACGTAACCTGCGGGAAGACCACCATTCGCATGAATGGCCTTACCGATTCGCCGTTCGCTCTCGCCTTCGCCGTAAGCCGCAGCCGTATCCAGAAAGTTGATTGGGCTTTCGAAGGCGGTGCGCAACGTCAGCAATGCTTGTTCCYCCGACGTGTTGTATTGAAAGGTTTCCGGCATATCCCCAAGTGGAGCGGCTCCAAAACATAGCGGTGATATGAGTAGGCCCGTACTGCCAAGCAGTCTTTTGGATAATAATGCGTTCGTCATGGAGGGTTCCTCGCTTTCTGATATTGTCTTCATTATAACGACACACCCAAAAAGCCCCGTGTCATTTGGAAATCGATATTACCTTGCTGATAGAGACGCGGTACATAAGTATGTTCCAGAATTTCTTTGCTGCGTTCAAGAATTTGATTCACCCAGAAGCTCGGGTTGCCCTCGAGTACCAAATCGAAATCTTGCTTATGGTTATGCAGATCAACCTGTTCCGACGTCACTTGCAGCATGGGGACGAAAGGATGCGCCTGCATCGGACGATCACCAATCAGCGCGATGATTAATTCCACACCCGTGGCGGCGAGTCCTGTAATCGTCTCCACGCCATGCGTTGTTGGAGTCTCCATAATGTGGAAGCCGTTTCGGCGGACGTGTTCCCCATAGGAAATAGACGGCCGAACTTGAGACGTGCTAAATAGATGCTGACTGAACGCGTCCTCGGCAAGCAATCCGCTGTTCTCGGGAACGACGACCAAGCCTCCGGCCCCAACGATCATCTTGGTTAGTAGCCCCAACTGCTCGCCGGCATCTTTGTTAATGACACCAATGCTTACGATCCCGATGCGCAGCCCTTCCAGACCGACGGTCACCCTCTCCGCAGGATCGGCTGCAGTTAATCGATCGGCGAACCAGGCCTCAACCTTCTCGCTCACCTTGGCAATTCCCCCGTCGAGCTGGATGCTGGCATAACCAAGACGGCTTGCATCGACACCCATCACATCCATCTGATGGCGCATGTAGTCGTTATGCGTTTTCTCGCAGCCATGCTCCAGCAGCAAACAATGCTCCACCATCGGATGCGTAATATAGCCAATCATCGTGCGGGCAAACAACGATTCCGCTGGCCCCCCCGAGGTGCCGCAGCCTTCCGTGTGCGCCAATGTGACAAAGCGCGAGAGCTCAGGCTGCCCTGCTCCTTGCTCGTTCAAGCGCCGTGTGATCATACCGGCTACCTGTCCGGCACAAAGACTGGTAGGCACGATCAAGCCGATATGATCACTGGACTGCCGATTGCCATGCCGAGTAAAGGAGAATTGGATCGAGTTAGCCATCGATACAGCATCATCTTTAATTGCTATCGGTACTCCTGTCGGTACAGGAGTGTGAAGCAGCGTCTCCAGCTGACTCACATCGTTCTGCTGCCAGTTGCGCCAAATTTGCACTTGCGCATGGCCCGCCTTCTCGCCGACGCTTCGCTGACCAGAGGCAATTTGGAGTGCCAACTCGAATACCTCCTGGCCCAGCTCATCCATCGACTTGCCTTCCAGATACTGCCCCGCGTTCACATCCATATCGTTCGACAGCAATTGGAAGCGGCGAGTTGTCGTGACCACCTTGACCGTAGGTACATACGGGAAGTTGGTGATCGAACCATTTCCCGTTGTAAAGAAGATCATGTTGCAGCCTGCGGCTATTTGTCCGGCGATGCTCTCCAGGTCATTTCCAGGGCTATCCATGAAATAGTAACCGCCATCCTTCATGAGCTCCCCGTACTCCGTTGCATAGTCGATCCGCGTTGTCGGGTCTTTCTTCATCGCAGCGCCTATAGATTTGAGATAGATATTGTACAAGCCGCGATACATGTTGCCGCCTGACGGGTTACCTTCCGCACTGGTGCCATGCCAGGACGTACGCTCCTTAAATCGATTCACAAGTTCCAGAAATTTGCGGGCGGTCTCCAAGTTGCGTACTTTCGACAGGATATAGGGCTCCGCGCCAATCAACTCGTCCGTTTCGGCTAGACTAGCCGCACCGCCGTAGCGCACCAATTGTTCCGAAACCCAGCCGAGCAGCGGATTCGCGGATACTCCGGAAAATGCGTCCGAACCGCCGCACTGCAAGCCGATTCGCAAGTGGCGGATGGATTCAGTCGTCCGATGCATCGTGTTGACCGCCCCCAGCCATTCCCGTACTATCGCTTCACCTTTAACCAGCTCCTCTTCGAAGCTGCCCGTGAGCGACACGAACTTATGCAGCACTTCATCGATCGGATAGCTATGCTCGCGTGCATAAGCCTCCACCATCTTGTTCGTGACCGATTCATTGCCATAATCGACAACCAATACGGCTCCGACGTTCGGGTTGACCATGAAACCTGCGAGCGTCCGCAGCAGCAAATCCACATTATTCGGTTTCTCTGTGCCGCCCTCCGTGTGAGCGACGGGAACGATCCCGTCTATATTCGAATCGTTCTTCCATTCGCCTTGCAGACGAGTGGCAAGCTCATTCACGTAGCTCCCTGTGTGGGAGGTGGTGCCTAGCAGTACGATGTAGTTCCGGGTGCCAACTCCGCGATCTTCATGGCGGCGATATCCCATGAAAGTGCGCGTATCATTAAAAACTGGCGATGCCTGAGCCGGCCGGAAGTTCTCCTCGTCAAAGATATAAGGAGAAACTTGATCAGCGAAATTGGGTTCCGCTGGCACCGCGAATGTCAACTGGCGCACACTGAGCGCTTCCCGTACTGTTTCGTTAATCACATAGTGGCCGGGCTGAATCGGCTTAAGCGCCATGCCGAAAGGCAAGTGCCACGAAAGTAGATTTTCGCCAGGAGAAATCGCTTTCACCGCAAATCGATGGCCTTCCATAACCGTGTAATCCAAGACGAGGAATTGGCCTTCATACTGAATGACGGTACCGGAATTCAATTGGTGAATCGCAACGGCGCAGTTATCCCCGGGCAAGGGAAGTCTCGCTACTTCTTCAAATTGGTAAACGACGTCCATCGGTGACTGGCTCCTTTAATGAGATTTTCCGAACTTATAGAATAAATTGAGTTTCTTCAAAGTTAGTACTGCTCAATATTATTGTATCAAGAATATGGCATTTGTTAATTCTTTACCTTTGCAAAAACATACTCTATTTTGATATTCTATAAATAAGAAAAATAATGAAGTGAGATGATCTGGGGAGGTCCGGAACATGCAAAAACCGCTTATAAAAAACTTTATTAACGACCACCTCTTACCATTTGACATTGTATTTAAGGACATAAAGACACCAAATCGCGAACTGCCAGAGCATCTTCATGATCGCTTTGAATTGGTTTATGTTTATAGTGGAAAAGGTACATTTTTCTTAAACCAAATGCTCTATGAGATGAATGAAGGAGACCTCTTCATCATTCCTGGAAATACCGTTCATCAGGCATTGCCAGACTCCGAACTTCCAATTACTGCCACTGCTGTCTATTTTGATTCACAACTGATCGGACATTATTCAGCAGGTGATTCATTTACGAATATGCAAGTTTTTGAGCGAGCCCGAAAATATATGAGCTATAAGCTTGTTATCCCTGCAGCCATGCGCCCTCATCTCGAAGAAAAACTCAAACAAATGCATGAAGAATTGGAACGACACGAAGCTGGTTTTAGATACGCAGTTCAACTACATTTAAATAGCCTGCTCATCAGCATTAATCGTTTGATTTTAAAAGAATCCCATCATCAACTGGCCGCGTCCGATATCGGCCCCCCCTGGTTACTAAACATACTTCAACACTTAGATCAGTTTCACACTGAACAAATCGCTGGACTTTCATATTTGGCTAAACACGCTTCAGTCTCAACCGCTCATTTATCTAGGGTGTTTAAACAACTAACCGGGATGAACATCACCGACTATGTGAATGCCAAGCGAATTTCAACTGCAAAAGAGCTGCTTTTAACTACCGACTTAGGTATTGATATGATCGCCCACAATTGCGGTTATGAGAGCTTACCTTATTTTCATAAGTTATTTAAGAAGTTTACTGGCGTTACCCCAGGCGTATATCGAAGAAAAGTAATGAATGAAATTCATACTGATCTTTACAATTGATTTTCTTGAAAACATGGAACGGGCAGGATAAGATTTTAGATAATAGGAGTAAGGAGGGCAAATAAATGAACTTTATTTTCTTTTCACCGAATTATCCAATGTACTGCGCGGAATTTTGCTTTCACTTGAAAAACTGCGGAGTGAATGTACTTGGCATTAGCGATGTGGATTATTACCAACTTAACGAAAAGCTGAAACATTCGCTTACTGAGTATATCCAAGTAGATCGTCTGGAGAATTATGACGAGGTTCTGCGCGCGGTCGGTTACTATACCCATAAATATGGAAAAATTGATCGTTTCGAATCCCTTAACGAGCATTGGCTGGAGCCTGATGCGCACATTCGAACCGATTTCAACATTTTCGGGACGAAGCTCGATTTCATTTCTAATTTGAAACAAAAATCGAAGATGGAAAAGTTTTTCAAAAAAAGCGGTGTCGAGTCCATACGTTCCATAACGAAATTCGATCGTGCGAAGGCAAAGAAATTCATTGAGAAAATCGGCTATCCCGTCGTTGTGAAACCGAATATAGGCGTGGGAGCGAACATGACTTACAAAATCGCGAACGAGTCGGAGCTCGAGCATTTCTTGCATACCAAACCGTCAGAAGTCGAATTTATCATGCAAGAGCATATAGATGGCGTACTGCAAACCTACGATGGTCTTGTTAACAAAGATGGAGAAATCATATTTGCTGCAAGCCACGAATTTCCGCATAGCATCATGGAATCCGTAAATTCTGGCAATCATTTTAGCTATTATTGTTTAAAGGAAGTAAGCAGGGAGATTGAGGAGGCCGGTCGAAAGATCATCCGAACCTATGGGATCAAAGAACGCTTTTTTCATCTCGAGTTTTTCAAATCCAATGCGGATGGACATATTATTGCGCTTGAAGTCAACATGAGGCCGCCCGGTTCGTGGATGACGGATGCGATCAATTACTCTTACGATATTGATATCTACGAACTATGGGCGAATATGGTTGTTAATAATCAGGTGGAAGGACCTTTTGTCGGGAAGTATTATACCGGGTTTGCCAGCCACATAAACCACCTCCCCTACGCCCATGGGCACGAAGAGATCATGCAGCGATATCAACATGAAATTGTCTATCATTTCAGTATTGAGGATGTACAAAGCCAGTCAAGGGGAAATTATGCGTATCAATTTCGCTCAAAGGACTTTGATGAAGTGAAACGAATTGAAGCTTTTATTCATGCAGTAGCAAACAAAGTCGAGGTGTATGCATGAAAGTAACCTATCACAAGGCATATAGTAACAACTTGCATAGGGACATGGAATACAAAACCTACGGACATCAAGGGAAGCCCGTTCTTGTTTTTCCCACCTCCTGCGGACGGTTTTATCAGTATGAAGATTCCGGTATGATCGGCACGTTGGCAAGTTATATTGAACAAGGGCAAATTCAAGTCTGGACATGCGACAGCATTGACGAAGAGACATTTTATGCCAAGAACGCGACGACCGATGAGAAAATGAAACGCCATGACCAATATGATGCCTATGTGAAAGACGAACTCATTCCTTCTATTCTGCATCAAAGCAAGGAGAGCAACGGAGGACGAACTCAAAAGATCTTGGCGACAGGATGTTCGCTGGGGGCTTATCATAGTGCCAACATGTTTTTCCGGCACCCACAATATTTTGACAGTTTAATTGCTTTAAGCGGTTTGTATTCGACCAATCGTTTTTTTGGAGAAGAGGTCCCTCCTTCAGCTTATTACCATTCCCCTCTTCACTATTTAAAAAACTTGGAGGACGATTCCTATCTGAATCAATACAGGAACAGCAAAATCATCATTTGCACAGGCCAAGGCGCTTATGAAGATTTAATGCGATCGGAGACGCAGAAGCTCTTGGAAGTGCTGCAGGAGAAACACGTCCCAGCAAGCGTGGAATTTTGGGGGCACGATGTCAATCATGATTGGTACTGGTGGAGGAGACAAATTCTTTACTACATGGATCGGTACTTACGTTAAGAAGTATGACAGTCCTAACTTCAAAATTGTCCTTTGTAATACTGATAAAGGAGGCTCATTATTTTTTCAAAGTTATTTATATCTTAAACGGATTATCTCCAGAACGTTTTTCCAAATTTCGCTTTAAGTGAACTAAACATATGTAAATTTCACCAAGTCAATATACCTCCTGCTATAAAGCATTTACCCATTACAAAAAGCGTCAGCGATCAAATCGCCGACACTCTTTATGTGTTCCTGCTATGAGAGATAGTAATTGTCTTTTAACACTGCTACCTATGCGGCATTCCCCTTATCCCCGAATAGATTTTACATGGAAATAATACTGTTAATTTGTTCAAATGAGCTAATTATATGGGATTAGATGGAAATTCTTCCGCTATTCCCTCTAGTTTTCTCATAAAGGGGGAGCTGTGGCCAAAATAACTGGAGGAATTCCTTTTATTCCACAAAACCCTCTCTCAGCGCCATTTTTAACAGTAGAAATTGGTGTTATTTCACACTAAACAGATACCTGATGCACAAGCCATCTCGATTACAGCGACCGAGCCTGACTTAATCGCACCGTAGCGGGCTTCTATCAGATTTCCTAATGGCCCAGTTACTATCGTCGGATTATACACGCCTCCGATACCTTCGACTTCATCTAGGCTATTTCCTTTGTAGATAACCAATCCGCCAGCTCCGTCTGTAAATCGTCCGTTTGCCAACAGCTTGCCTTCCTCCTGCAAATTTCCCAGAAATTGTAAATGTTGTTTTCGAAACTTCACGCTTTTCTCCACATCTTTCATCGGTAGAAAAACGGCAAAATGTTTTAAGAACTCTTTATTCTCGTCCCGCTGAAGTTGAAAGCCCAACATTGCGGACATATCCTGCCCTGCGAAGCCGTTTCGAATCGCGCCTTTCAGCAAGCTTCTTACACGGTTGCCGACAGATAGATCTACGCCGCTTTGCTTGGCCATTTCAATTGCGAGGTCAAGATCTTTTCCAAGAAGCTTAATTGCAAAACCAGGCTTGTAGTCTTCCTTAGCAATGTGATTATTATAGTGACGTTCAAGCATGCGGCTTCCTGCAAAGCTCGAACCTAAAATCTGCACAAGTTTCTCTTCTCCAACAGATGATTTCCTTCCAAGCGCCAAACCTTCACTAAGCGCTTGAGTATGAATACCAACCATCAGTTGATTAATAAGTTTCACGACCGAGCCGCTTCCGCTGCTGCCAACGTAATCAACTTGCTTGCCGATTGTTTGAAGTACGGGGAGCGCTCGTTCAAAATCGTTCCTATCACCGCCGACCATAATGCTCAGTGTACCCGCTGAGGCACCTATCGTACCACCGCTAACCGTGGCCATGCAGGATGACCTTTACGTAGTCCTCGGCGTCTTCAGATGTGTTCGCGCGATCCATTATAGAAGTGATATGCGGCATTTCCTCACTTTTTCATATCGTTACCTCCGCTGCTAGATTGCGCATATATTGTACATACTGGGGAAATGCAATTTCAGGATTCTCCAATTCCGGATACCATTTTTTCTCCCATTCTAAGGTGAAATAGCCTTGGTATCCTTCACGAATTAATAACTTGTGGATTTCTTTCAGCGGTATATCTCCTTCTCCTGTTAAACAGTATTGGAAGTCTTCTCCTCCGTTTTCTCCAGTACGTGAATCTTTCACATGAGTGTACTCGATCCATTGCCCCAGTGTCTTCCAGGTTTCCTCAGGCTGCTCTCCCACCATACGGTAAGGATGGTGCACATCCCACAGTACCCCGACAGCTTCCGTATCCACCTGCTCCAGCACCTTTTTCATATTAACGCATGAAATCCAATCATCATGCGTTTCAATTAAAAGCTTAACACCGTGTGCCTTTGCGATTTTTGCCATTTCGCTTACATGCTGAGCGACCTTCTCAACAGCCATTTCCCGGCTAGCATCATCGCTAATTTTACCCCCAAACACACGAATGTAGCGTGTTCCGAAAATACGGCAAAGCTTTGAGAATTCGGTGATCTCCTGCATATTCTTTTCAAAGTTTTCAACTGAAAATAAATGGACGGAGCTGGAAAAGCAAGATACATGAAGACCGGCATCAGTGATTTTACGAAGTGTTTGTTCAACCTGCTCGGAAAACTC
>NZ_JBFTQB010000076.1:0-25808 GCF_056398785.1 Paenibacillus sp. 01T422
GTGCAGGAATGAAAGAACGTATAAATACGTATATCACGAATGTTAGCATTGTGGGAAGTTTAGGGTTGCTATGCTGGGCAATTGGCTGGCAGTCTGTTCTCCTTATTCAAGGTCCGATGTTTTTTGCCTCGGGTATGATGGGGATTTGGCTGTTTTATGTGCAGCATAACTATGAAGAGGCTTATTTTGAAAATGAACCCGAATGGGATTATGTCAAAGCGGCGATGCACGGCAGTTCTTTTTACAAGTTGCCTAAAGTGCTGCATTGGATCACCGGTAATATTGGCTTTCACCATATTCATCACCTGAGTCCGCGAGTTCCGAACTATTACTTGGAAAAAGTTCATAACAAAAGCGAAGTGCTGCGCAATGTGCAGACGATTACGCTGATTACGAGCTTAGAATCGCTCAAGTTCCGTATTTGGTGCGAGGATACGAAGAAATTCATCCGATTTAAGGATTTGAAACCTATCAAAGTGAAGAGAGGCCTCGTCAAAACACTGGAAATTGAATAGGCTATGAAGCAGAGCCGGCAGTTAAAGTAGAGATTCTACTTTGGCTGTTGGCTTTTTTGTTGTGTTTGGGGTTGGTGGGGGGAGTGAGTGAGGGTGATGTGGCGTGACGTGGACGGGGCAAGGGCAAGGGCAAGTCAAGTCGAGGCGGGCTGCGAGTCTGATGCGAGTTCATAAGTGAGCCGATCCTGTTGGATGAAATCCAACGAAAAGGCGATTCGGGGTGCTTTTAGGCCCGGTTCGTTGGACTAAATCCAACGAGATGCATGAAATCGCGCCATTATGAAGCGATTTTGCTGTGGCTGGTTGGAATTCATCCAATGAAATGGAGGATTTATGTCGATAAGACGTGTTTTCATTGGAATTCATCCAATGAAACTTGAAGCGGCGGGGAGGAGAGGCCTTTCTACCTCGAAACCCCTCCAGCGTTGATTTATGTTGCACTTTCTGCAACATAAAAGCGGCATATCCGGCGCCAGCCTTACTCTCATTGCACAAAGTGCACTCATTTCAACTGCAAAGGCCTCTGGAGTGGTACTTTTTAGCGAAATGGTTGGACAAAGTGCAACGTAGCCTGCCGTGTCAGACAGTAGAGTCTGAAATGGCTGCACAAAGTGCAACATAGGCAGTATTACTCGAAGTGCAAAGAGAAGCTGGTGCGGTCGAACGTTTATTTAGGCGCTGGGTGCAGTTGTAGGAGTAAAGTTGAAGTTTCTTCTCACCTGATGAGCTGTGCTAGCCGCTCTATATTGCATTTTGTAGTTAATCAACAGGCCTGCATTTTGTGCAATGTAGAGCAGGCATTTCGCAAAAGTAACTAGTCTTCATTGTACAAAATACAACGAAATAGCTAGAAAAGCGGCGAAAACTAGCTTTCGAGGGAAAATGGTTGCACAAAGTGCAACATAGGCCGTATTACTCGAATCGAGAGAGAAATTGGAGCCTTAAAGCCCCCTCCCCGATATCCCGGGCCACCCACTTTCGCCAACCTAAAAAAAACACAAGTCGGTGAAAAGACATTCCATTGTTGCAAGCGCTTTAGCAGGGTACCATAAGGGTATAACATCGACGAAGAAATAGTGAGGGGGCTAGATGATGGCGGTAGGCGCGCAAGCAGTAGAACAGATGAATAAGCGTGCGCAGACGAAAAAAGGCAATTCCTTTCTGCGGACGTTTTGGAAGTATAGGGCGCTGTATCTGATATCATTACCGGGTATTTTATATTTTATTATTTTCAAGTATGTACCGCTGCTGGGTTCAGTCATTGCCTTTCAGGATTACAACATTTTTGACGGCTTCACCGGTAGCAAATGGGTAGGGTTTGAGCATTTTGCAAGGATGTTTGCCCATTATGACTTTATCAAAATTTTGAAAAATACAATCTTAATCGGTATCTACGACTTAGTGCTGGCATTCCCTGCGCCAATCATCCTTGCTCTCTTGCTTAATGAGCTGCGTGTTGTATTGTATAAGCGCGTTCTACAGACGGTCGTTTACATGCCTCACTTCCTGTCATGGGTTATCGTGAGCGGGATTGCCATCGGCATCCTTTCGCCTTCGACTGGAGCAGTGAACCATTTTATCGCTTGGCTTGGTTTTGAGCCGATCTATTTCTTGGGAGAAGAGTCATGGATCCGCACGGTTCTGATTTCATCAGGCATTTGGCGGGATTCCGGTTACGGCACGATTATTTATTTGGCCGCGCTTGCGGGCATTAATCCAGATCTATATGAAGCTTCGGAAGTGGACGGCGCAAATCGGTGGAGACAGACAATTTCGATAACGCTTCCATCCCTGCTGCCAACGATTATGATTTTGTTCCTGCTGCACATTGGTAAATTCTTGGATTTCGGTTTCGAGCGCGTGTACGTATTCTTGAATCCGTTGAATAAAGAAAACGGTGAAATTTTGGATACCTACATTTACACCGCAGGATTGTTAGGCCAACAGTTCAGTTATACAACGGCAATCGGCCTTTTCAAAGCATTAGTAGGTGTCATCTTTATTGTAACAGGTAACGTTTTGAGCAAAAAAACAACGGGTGAAAGCTTGTACTAAGACGGAGGTGAACGCTATATGAATCGCAGGCCGACAGCCGGCTGGCAAGTTTTTAACATTTTTAACGTCGTATTTCTAACGCTCCTATCACTAGCGATGCTCCTGCCGTTCTTAAACGTGCTGGCTCAATCGTTCAGTTCATCCCAAGCTATCGTGAATGGCAAGGTTTTCTTCCTGCCTGTGCAGTTCACGGCGATCAATTATCAATACGTGTTTAGCGACGCGGCCATCTGGCGTTCTTTCGGAGTAACCGTGTATATTACGATAGTGGGCACGTTCATCAACTTGATTGCGACAGCTTCACTGGCTTACCCCGTGTCACGTCCTGAATATGCCGGACGAAACGCAGTCGTGATTATGGTTCTGATTACGATGGTATTCACCGCTCCGCTAATTCCTAACTTTATTTTGATGAAAAACTTGCATCTGACGAACTCGCTTTGGGCACTTATGATTCCAGGTGCGATCAGCGCCTTTAACTTTTTCGTCATGAGGTCGTTCTTCCTGCAAATTCCGAGCGAATTGATTGATTCCGGCCGTATCGACGGCTGTTCTGAGCTCAGAATGATCTGGAATATCGTGCTTCCTCTATCTAAGCCGGTTATGGCTTCCCTTGGTATTTTCTATGCCGTAGGCCACTGGAACACGTATCAAAGTGCGCTCTACTATATCAACAAACCAGCGTTATGGCCACTTCAAGTGAAGCTGCGTCAGCTCATTGTATCTGAAGATATCAGCATCGATCCGAACTCATCACAATTTAGCGGACTAGCCCATATGGATCCAGAAGGTATCAAAATGGCGACGATTATTATTGCGACAATTCCGATTATCCTGATTTACCCGTTCTTGCAGCGTCATTTCGTCAAAGGGATGATGGTAGGCTCCGTCAAATCATAAATGATCATTTGTGAAATCATGTATGAGATGCCGAGTTTTGGCAGCATTCTAAAAAAAAGACAATTCGAACTAAAGATAGCCCATATCGACAAATTGTAAACGCTTTTACAATGAGTGTGTAAAAGGTCATATTTTAGCGAAATGAAAAGAGGGGTAGAAATGAAAAAATGGATTCCCACGACAATGGCTGCAGTTCTCCTGGCTAGTACGATGGCAGCTTGCTCTTCTAAGCCAACAGAACAACCGGCAACCAGTGCAGCAGCTAACGGGGCTAGCGCAAAACCGGCAGAAAAAACGAAGTTCTCCATTTCCTTGCGTACACTGGCTTTCGGGCACGTGGAGAAGTCGCCTGATATCAATCAAGATAAATGGGTGAAGAAATTAGAAGAATTAACGAATTCCGATATGAATATCGTGCTTGTTCCGCACAAAGAATATGAGCAAAAAATGATCCAAATGTTTGCAACCAACGACATTCCTGATGTGGTCCAAGGCAGCGGCGGTGTGAACGGGAAAGAAATGGCAGGTTCCGTAAAAGCAGGCGTATTCATGCCGCTGGACGACTTGCTGAAACAGTATGGCCCGAACTTGCTTAAGAAAGTGCCGAAAGACGCTTGGGATAACGTAACGTACAACGGTAAAATCTATGCGATTCCAGAGTATTTGTCCAACCCGTCCCGCCGCGCGATCTTCGTTCGTAAAGATTTGCTGGATAAAGCCGGTCTAGGCGTGCCGAAAACGGTTGATGAGTACATGGCAGTACTTCGTAAGTTTAAAGAAATGGGTGTTGAGAACCCTTACATGGGTCGCGAGAACTTTAAATATGCGGATTCGTTCTTCGGAGCTTATGACGTGTATCCCTACCTCTCCATGTTCGAGAAGTCTGGCGATCAAATTTTGCCGAAATTCTTCGACACAGAGAATATGACCAAAGCGCTGCAAACGTACAAAACAATGTTTGACGAAGGCTTGATCAACAAAGAATTCGCAACGATCAATGCAACGGTATTCAAAAACACGATCCTAGCTGGTAAAGCAGGTATGTGGTCCATGAACGCCAATGAAATGCTGCAATGGGAAACACAGCTGAAAACGACGGTGCCAACGGGCGATATCGAAATCATCGCATCTCCGACTGGACCAGACGGTAAAGGCGGTCACTACTTGTACGGACCTGCGCCGCGTGCTTATTTCATCAATAAAAATGTGAAAAATGCTGCACAGATCATCAAGTTCTACGATTGGATGATGTCTGACGAAGCTGAGAAATTCTTCACATTCGGCATTGAAGGCGACACGTACAAAACGGTAGACGGCAAAATCGACTACAAATCGCCAACAGATTCTGCTGGTGTAGATGAAGAGCGTTACCGTCAATCCTTCTTGTGGTTGGTTCAAGATACAACTTATAATAAAGGCACACTTAGTATGACAGAAGATGGCAAGAAATTGATGAATGTATATGACACGACTTTGAAAAATGAAGGACGCGATGGCATCAACTTCGAGCCGCGCCTGGAGTCCTTAATGAAAAACCCTGACATCTCACCGTTGTCCGACCAAGCGCCTCCTGTTATTCTTTCACACATGGTCAAAATGGTGTACGGCAAAGAGCCGATCTCCGATTGGCCGAAGGTTCTGGAAGAGTGGAAGTCCAAAGGCGGCAATGATGTGATCAAGGAAGCTACAGAGAAGTTCAATAGCAAAGATTCCGGTACGACTGTGTCGATGCCGCGTAAATAAGCTCAAGCGATTGAGCATGACCGACTCCTCACGAGCACACCAGCGCGTGGGGAGCGGGCATTTCAGAAGGGTAAGAAGGGAGCTGCCGCCTCATGTACCGCATCCTCATTGTCGATGACGAACCGATGATACGCAAAGGATTACAGAAACTAGTCGAACAATCGGAGCTGCCGATCGAAAGCCTGCGAACGGCTGAGAATGGTGTTGTCGCGCTGCAGCGGATTCAAGAGGATCGGCCAGATTTCCTGTTTACGGATATTCGTATGCCCAAGATGGACGGCCTGGAGCTATGTGCCCGCGTTGCCGAAATGGATGCGGACATCCAGGTGGTTGTTATTTCAGGCTATAGCGATTTTGAATATGCCCAGAAATGTGTTTCCTATGGTGTTAAAGAGTATTTGCTGAAACCTGTGAATATCAAAGGTTTTCAGAACGTATTAGAGAAGTTGATCCGTACCAAGTCCAAAGTCAGCTCCGAGTCTTTCGTTGCCGTAACGAAGCTGGAACAGTGGGCAAGCCGCATGGAACATGCGGTCTGGATGCTGCATCAAGCGGAATTAGATGGTTTGCTTGAAGAAATTTATTCAGAGCTCAAAGATTATAAGCTGAAGCTGAATCGTATTCTCGATATTTTGCAGGAAATTCATACCTTGCTGCACCAGCGTTTGAATGTGCGTGATGTTTATCTCATGCAGGGAGAGCTTGCCCTAACCGGCGCTGCCAGCGAAGAGGAAGCTTGGCTCCGATTCACCAATGCGGTGTATGGCCACTTGGATGAGCTGAGGAATAAGCGAAAAGGGAAGCTGAAAGACCCTGTGGAGGTCGCGAAGCAATACATTGAGACGCATCTCGCAGAGGAAGTTTCCTTAGAGGAAGTGGCTGAATTCATCGGACTCAACCCGTCGTATTTTAGCCAATTGTTCAAGCAAAGCACGTCGGAGACATTCGTACAGTACCGCACACGCAGACGCATGGAGAAAGCGAAAAAGCTGCTGGAACAGCCGCAATGGCGCATCACGGATATTTCGGGGGAAGTCGGATATGCGGACCACCCGCATTTTACGAAAACGTTCAAGAAGTATGAAGGCTGTCTTCCATCCGAATATCGTCAGCAGATGGGGATTCGTACATGAGAGGCAAGACGCTGTCACGGCAGATTTTTTCCAACTTTCTAATTGTAATTGTGCTCTCCCTCGTATCTGTTGGGGCTTTCTCTTATGTACAGTCTTCCAGGGCGCTGGATGGCCAAGTGAAGCAGTATATGGAGCAAATGATCGACAGCGCCAACTATCAGACGGATAGCTATTTGCAGGCGTATGAGCTCTTGAGCAACGCTTTTTCCTCCAATTCGGATGTGCGGGCGTTTATGGAGATCAAACCGGATGATTCGTACGAGTATTATGTCTACAGCGAAAAAATCAAGGAATTTGCACGTATTTCGGTCATTTCCGTTGTTACGTTATATAAGCAATTGAACATGATTTATGCGGTTGGTCAGCATGGGCGTTCCGTCATCTATGAGAATCAGAATTTGCTTAACTTCGATCCCGTGCTGGTGAAAGAAAAGTATGATTATTTGATGAAAATGACCCCGGTTGACGGCAAAATCTCGCTGCTCAATATGAGCATTCGTGAAGTCGATCAGGGCTCTGTTGTAACGATGGCGCGCAAAGTAAGAGGGCCTTCTTATGGGGATGCGAATCGCGGAGTCGTCGCTATCGAGATCAAATTGGATGAGCTGGCGAAGACGTGGGATCGGGTGAGTCTGGGGAAAAAAGGTTTCTTCTTCATCATAGATGACGCCGGAAACTACATCTACCCTCGATCCATGAGCGAGCGCAAGTCGCAGGATGATTTGGCTTCGCACGTGCTGGCAAGCGGCAGCCAGACCTTCCTCTACAAGTATAACGGTGAGGAGCGCATGTTTGTATCGCGCAAATCCGGTTACTCCGATTGGAATCTGGTAGCTTCCATGCCGGTTGACGAGCTGCGGCGTCCTGCTGATACGATTCGTACGACGACCATCATCGTGGGATTGATTACACTGGCAATTGCGTTATGGCTGGCATCCCGTTTCGGGCGTTCGATTATTGCGCCAATTCGTTGGCTGAAAGACAGTATGAGAGAAACGGAAAAGGGAAATTGGCAGTACATCGATGAATCCGGCCGAACGGATGAGATCGGCGGACTTATTCATAGCTACAACCTCATGGTGACGCGCCTTTCGGATATGATTGAGCGGGTCTACGAGGCGGAGCTGGATCAGCAGAAGAACGCTTTAGAGCTAGGGGAAACGAAGCTGGAGCGTCAGCGGGCAGAGTACCAGTCGCTGCAGCTGCAAATTAATCCTCACTTTTTATATAACACACTCGAAACGATTAACTGTTACGCCATTGTTCAGGACTCGACGGAAATAACCGAAATGGTAGAAGCCATGGCGTTCATGCTCCGTTACTCGGTGCAGACCAATTTGGAAGAAATTACGGTAGCCAATGAGTTGAACCATGTTCGCAACTACATGATTGTTTTGCAGCATCGAACAGGTAAAGAGTTTGAAATTGATGTGGCGATCCCGCCATTCCTGCTGCTGGAGAAAATGGTTCGGCTGACGCTGCAACCGCTGATTGAAAATATTTTTCAGCATGCCTTTCCAGATGGTGTAGAGCCGATGCCGGAGACAGCGCGGCCGAGGATGCGGAGCTGAGGGGCGCGGGAAGGGTGTGCGCATGGGCGGATACCAGGGGAAAAGTGGCCACGCGGACAATCGCGAGCGTATCGTGAACGCCTTGCGAACGCTTTGGGATCCTCCCGGCTGTTAGCCCAATTGCAAATAGGAGTCTCTAACGTCTCTTATTATGTCAAAAATAGTAGATGGGGAGAGAATAGAGGTCTATAGAGACTCCTATTCCCCAAAAAATACGCTGAAATCGCATTGCTGGTGAGAATAGCAGACTCTAGCGTCTCTTATTTTCAAGAATGAAGGTAGTAAAAGGGGGAATAAAAGCCTCCAGAGGCTCTTATTTTCCCATTCATATATATCTTAATCAAAACATGGGAGGAATTCATATGAACATCGATTTAACGGGGAAAATTGCACTGGTAACAGGATCAAACGCGGGGATTGGACGCRCAATCGCATTGGCTTTGGCTAGCAATGGAGCTAAGGTTGGCGTGAACTGCCTGAACAACGTGGCACAAGGGCAAGAAGTTGTCGCAGCGATTCAAGCAGCAGGCGGCGAAGCTGTGTTAGTGCAAGCGGATGTGACTAATCTAGAACAGATCGACAGACTCGTTAGTGAAGTGGAGCAGGCGCTAGGTGGCACAATTGACATTTTAATCAACAATGCCGGCCATCTGGTACAGCGCGTACCGAATTCCGAAATGTTTGAAGAGATGTACGACCGCATTATGGACGTGAACTTGAAAAGCACAGTGTTCATGTGTAAAAGAGTGCTTGCCGGCATGAAAGCCAAAGGTTATGGCCGTATTGTCAACATGACATCTGTTGCTGCACATAACGGTGGTGGACCAGGGTCGAGCGTGTATGCAGCTAGCAAAGCAGCAGTACTTACGTACTCCAAAGGCTTGGCGAAAGAAATTGCGGCAAGTGGCATTACTGTGAATAACGTATCCCCTGGTTTTATCGGCAACACTATGTTCCACGCGACATTTACAACAGACGCAGCTCGTACAGCGACCATTAACGGCATTCCGCTTCAGCGTGAAGGAACGCCTGATGATGTAGCTGGCGCGGTGCTTTACCTTGCTTCCGATTTGGCTGCCTATGTAACAGGAGAAACGATTGAAATCAACGGCGGGATGATGATGCGATGAGTACCGCGCTTAGATCGGACCGTATAGCACAACTATTAAAAGAAGAAATAGACAGGCTGCAGCAAGCAGGCAGCCTGTCTATTCCTAAAGAACCTGGTGGCTGGTGGCACCAGTATGTTTGTCCACACCATCACACCGAACTGGTGTTCGATGATAAGCAAGTAGATGCATCCGAGTTCGCGTGCCCGCACGGCTGCAGCATCGAAGGTGAAGCTTACCGCGGGGCTTGGCTGGTTTTTAAACACCAATCGCTGGCGCGCGTCGCGCTTCAGGCAGCGGCTGTCTATGCCGCGCTGGGCGAGGCTTCCTACGCCCAGCTTAGCCGAAAACTGCTCGTCGAATACGCCGAGCAGTTCCCGCTCTACCCCGTGCATCCGGAAGCGCAAAGCTGGATGCTCAAAGGGCGCGCGTTCCATCAAGCGCTCACGGAGGCGATCTGGTCCACAACCCTGATTCGCGCTTACTTGTTATTGCGCGATAAAGGCGTTGTGTTCGATGAGAAGGAGCAGGCGGCTATCGACGTCTTCCTAGGCTTGCTTGCCGGGAGCATGGAAGAATACCGGCACATTCTTATTCATGAGCGGAACAATGCGGAGAACAATTACACCGCTTGGCTGAACGCGTCATTGTCTTGCGTCTACGCCGCGCGCGGCGAACAAGCGGCGCTGGAAGCGCTGATTGAAGGCCAAGGCGGCTTCAAGCATCATCTGTCGATCGGCGTGAAACCCGATCAGTTCGAATTCGAAGGAAGCACGTATTACCACGTATTCGTGCTTCGGGCGTACTTGATCGCTGCGGAGATGGCGCAGCGCTTCGGTATTGACCTCTACGCCGTCACAGGCGCAGACGGCCAATCCATGCGCGGCATGCTGGAGGCACTCGCCGAGCTGGCCGACGACCAGGGCGCTCTGCCTGCCCTGCATGACGGGCCGCTCGCGCGTGCTCCCTATGCCCGCGAGATCGCTGAGATCGCGGAGCAGGGGCTCGCGATCTACGGCATTGCCGGCCTCGCGCCGGTACTGCGCGAAGCGTACCGGCAGCTGGGCGCTGCCGGTGGCGAGCAGCTCGAGGCGCTGCTCTATGGCACTGATGACCGCACGCTGGTTCCACCAGCTCCGCGTGCTTCAAGGCTCTGGCCGAATGCCGGATTCGTCATCGGCCGTGTGGCGGGGAACCCGCTGTCGTTCCTCGCCGACTTCGGCGAGCATGGTGGTTCCCACGGCCACTACGACAAGCTGCATCTGACTTTGATGCACCCTGCGCAAACGCTTACGCCCGATTATGGGATGGTGCCTTACGGCTCGCCTATGCGGAAATCGTGGTTTGCCGAAACCGCCAGCCACAACACGGTGTCGCTGGATGGTATGTCCCAAGCGCCGCATGAAGGGCGCTGCGTTCGCTATGAGGCCGCCAGTGACGGCAAATCCGTCTACGCCTGGCTGCAATCCACAGGAGCTTATGAAGGCTGCACGATGAATCGCCATTTACTGCTCACGGGCGAGTGGCTGCTGGATTGGTTCCAGGTTGAGCTTGCCGAAGAGCCGCGAAGCATCGAATGGTGGATGCATCCTGCCGTTCAGCCTTTAACAGGAACGCTTGAAGAACGGAATGAGGTCTACACACTTCGGCTTCAAGAGAAGGATGCATCCGTGGTAACTGAGCAGAAGCTGCCGATAATTGGCGGGTTGGTGCCGGATGCAGGCCAGCTGCAGTTGTCTTATGTGCTCGGGGATGACTCCACCGTGTATCACACGGCACTAGTAGAGCGAGGCGACGAAATGCTGGCTGTACATACGCCAGGTGACTCAGTCGACCCAAGTCAGCCGCTTACGGCAGTTTTACTCCGTCGCAATGATCGCAGAGCTGATTTCATACACGTTTATCGGGTAGGCAGCAGTGCTGAGCTGACCCGCGTTTCCGCACAGGAAATTGAGGTTTCCGTACCCGGTCAACCGGGAAGTGGAGTGCGCGTCCAAATAAAGCAGGATAAAGGCTTAATTTTTATATAGAAGAAGGGAGAAATCGTTATGACAACTCTGTCGCCATTATACGAACCGCAGAGCGGCGTATTAACCGTACAATACGAACCGAATGAGCAAACTAAACTGTTGGAGAACCCGCCACGCTTCACGTGGATTCCAGCCCAACTGGAGAATGACCGTTACGTGCTGCAAATTTCGCAGTCGGACGTATTTTCCGAGACAGACACGCAAACGATCAAGCCGATTCTCTATAATTTATATACACCGGATGATGCCTTTCAAGCAGGAACTTACTTCTGGCGCTACGCACTCATTCAAGAGAATGGGGAACAGACAGCTTGGAGCAAGGTGAGGAGCTTTGAGGTAGGGGCCGACCTGCCGGAGACTCCGCTGCCAAGCCGGGAACGCCGTTATGCCGAAGCCTCTTTGCAGCACCCTCGGTTGTGGCTACAGTCCGCTGAGGTGGAAGCTTTCCGAAGCGAGTTGGAAGCTGATCCGACTTACTGTGGTTTCGATGTATTTTATGAGAAGTCTGTTAAGCCGTGGATGAGTCGCGAACTCATAGCGGAGCCGCTGCCGTATCCGGGCAACAAACGCGTTGCCAAGCTGTGGCGTCAAATGTACATGGATACCCAAGAAGTTCTGTATGCGATCCGTCATTTGGCGGTGGCTGGAACGATTTTGGCCGACGAAGAGCTGCTGGACCGAGCCAAAACTTGGCTGCTGCACGTCTGCAACTGGGATGTCAACGGCACAACTAGCCGCGATTATAACGATGAGGCTTCCTTCCGGATGACCGGAGCTATTGCATGGGGCTATGACTGGCTTCATGGGCAGTTGACGGAGCTTGAGCGGAAGCTTGTACGAGAGGTTTTGCTTGCTCGCGCACGGCAAATTGCTACCCATGTAATTGATCACTCCAAAATTCATCACGTGCCATTTGACAGCCACGCCGTTCGTTCGTTGTCCAGTGTGCTGGTACCGAGCTGCATCGCCTTGTTAGAGGAAGAGCCGGAAGCGCGTGAATGGCTGGATTATACCCTTGAATATTATGCATGCATCTATTCCCCTTGGGGCGGGCCGGATGGAGGCTGGGCGGAGGGTCCGATGTATTGGACGACCGGGATGGCTTTTGTTACCGAAGCGATGAATTTGCTGAAAAAATATACAGGCATTAACTTCTATAAACGGCCGTTTTTTGCGAAAACGGGGGATTTCCCGCTGTACGCATTCAGCCCGGATACGCTCCGCGCAAGCTTTGGCGACCAATCCACGTTGGGTGATCCTGTCAGCCTGAAAACAGGCTTTAACATCCGCCAGTTCGCTGGTGTGACCGGGAATGGTCTGTATCAATGGTATTTTGAGCGGGTACGTGAGACTGATACCGATTCCGAAATGAAGTTTTACAACTACGGCTGGTGGGACTTCCGTTTTGACGAAATGGTCTTCCGTCACGACTATCCGCAGGTGGAAGCCGTCGTTCCAACGGATGCGAATATCGAGCAGGTGAAATGGTTCCGCGACATCGGTTGGGTCGCCTTCCATTCGAATATGGCCGATCCCGAGCGCCACATTATGCTGCTCACGAAGAGCAGCAAGTATGGCTCTGTCAGCCATAGTCATGGCGACCAAAACGGGTTCCTGCTGCACGCGTATGGCGAACCGCTGGCTATTGAGAGCGGCTACTACGTAGCGTTCAGCTCCACGATGCACATGAATTGGCGTAGGCAGACGCGTTCGACGAACAATATTTTGATCGACGGCCTTGGTCAGTACGCCGAGAAGAACAAAGTGCTGAACATGGCGGCGAACGGGGTCGTTGAAGTAGCTGAGCAGCGTAAAGGCTATGGCTATTCCCGCAGCAATGCCACAGCGGCGTATAAGGAGTACGTTCCTTATCTGGAGCGATACGTGCGTGAGCTATACTTCTTCGGAACGTATGTCGTTGTCGTGGATCACATCGATCTGGCGCAGACGGGTTCCGTGGATTGGTTGTTCCAAACCCTGTATGAGATGAAACTGAACGGGCAGACCTTCAAAGTCCAAGGCCGCAAAGCCGATATGGACGGGCGCTTCGTCTATTGTTCCTCCGGCGAGCTGGAGCTTACACAGCATGAAGGCTTCACGGATGTGGACATGAGCGAGATCGAAGGCTTGCCGCTGCACTGGCACCTCAAGGCGACGACGAAGCCGGCGCGCAGCCACCGGATCGCTACGCTCCTTGTGCCGATTAAGCACGGGGAGCCGAAGTATGTGTCCTATTTCATGGACGATCAAGGGTTTGACACGCATATTTACTTTACGGAAGATGGCGTCACTCATCGTGTTGAGGTGCCTAAGGTTTACTAGGCTTCGGATTCTGCACTTATTCATCGTTTCGACTCTCCTTTGCCGATTTGGCGGGAGGGTCTTTTTGGCTTCCAGGTGGCTTCCAACGGTACCGGAAAATAGAGGGAAAGCTTCACGAGATTTTCTCTACAGCTTGGGTTTCCACCGTTAATATCTGCGCATCGAGCAGATTTCGGGTAGCTACCACCGATTTAGATGTAGTTTCCACCGTTAATCTGCTTCCCGCGATCAAACAGCGCGGAATAACGGTAGATTTTCAGGYTGTTGAGAAAGTCTGATGCAGTTTCCGTCAGTTTGATTTTAATGTGGTGGATCTCTCCTATTAAAAGAAAAATTGATTTAAAACGATCTGAGAGCCAACTTTTGAATCAAGAAATGACACATTTTACTTCAAAATTAAAAAAGGCCACTGAAGGGGGCACCTAAGTAGATAGATTACTTGTAAATTAACGCCGAATACTGCAGCTACTTTCCGCTGCTGATCCACTATTTAGCAATTAGCTCCAGTTTCTACAGTTATATCTGCGCATCGAGCAGATTTCGGGTAGCTACCACCAATTTAGATGTAGTTTCCACCGTTAATCTGCATCCTGCGACCAAACAGAGCGGAATAACGGTAGTTTTTCTTAGTTTTTCCATCTAATGCTGCTAATGCGCCTAAATGGAGCACAACGTGGAACGGGGCAGAGGAGTAGATAGATTACTTGTAAATTAACGCCGATTACTGCTGCTACTTTTCGCTGCTGATCGACTATTTCGCAACTAGCTCCAGTTTCTACCGTTAATATCTGCGCATCGAGCAGATTCGGGTAGCTACCGCTGAATTAGATGTAGTTTCCACCGTTAATATGCTTCCTGCGACAAAACAGCGCAGAATAACGGTAGATTTTCCATCTAATGCTACCGCCTCCGCACGTCACTATCAGCAAAAAAACGGGGCATCCTACGGAATGCCGGTGTTTTTGGCAAGTCTTGCACGGCCTTCGCCGGCATCACGGTTTTGCACCGCCATTGGCGGCCTTCGCCGGCATCACGGTTTTGCACCGCAATTGGCGGCCTTCGCCGGCATCACGGTTTTGCACCACTATTGGCGCCATCCACCACCATTCATTCCCTTACACCACACCCCTCAAGCCTCAAAAGAAAAGGTCCCATGACATAAACCTATAAAAAGTAAACATGAATCCTAAAGTTCACACATTGTAAGGGTTGCCATTTTCGAGCGATAATAAGGGCATCAAGTTCATCAAACAAACGAGGGGGATTCACATTGATTAAAAAATATAAAGGTCTTCAAGTAGCGGCAGCAGGCTTACTGGCTATCTCCTTAACAGCATGTGGTGCAGGCGGCAGCACAACGACACCGGCACCAGACGCGAAGGCATCAACAGCACCTAGCGGCGGCAGCACAACAGAAAAGAAAGAAAACGTAACCATCACGTTCCAAAACATATATCCCGATCCAACAGATCCGAAAAACGGCATGTTGAAAAAAATCGTGAACGACTACCAAACGAAAAACCCGAACATCAAAATCGAGCTTGATTCCCTTAACACGGATCAACAAAAGCTGAAGCTCAAAACGCAAGCAGCTTCCAAAGAAGTTCCGGATATCACGATCGTGAATCCATCCGCTCAAATGAAACCTTTCGTAGACGCAGGATTGTTCGCGCCGCTGAACGACATGGTTGAGCAAAACGGCCTGAAAGGCACGTTCCAAGAAGGCATTTTGAACTGGTACACATTCAATAACAACATTTACGCATTGCCTGATGGTAACAACATCGGTCTCGTATACTACAACAAAGACTTGTTCAAACAAGCTGGCGTAGAAGTACCGAAAACATTCGAAGAAATGGTTACTGCTGTAAAAACACTTAAAGGCAAAGGCATTCAGCCAATGGCTATCGGTGAAAAAGATTCCTGGACGGGTTCCTTCTTATTCATGAACGTACTGCTTCGCACAAATGGCGGCCCTGGCTTCCTACAAGCTGTTGTTGATGGCAAGAAAACATTCGCAGACCCAGCGTTCACGGATGCTGTAAGCAGCTTCCAAGATCTAGTTCAAGCTGGTGCATTCCAAGAAGGCGCAACTTCTTTTGACTACAATGCAGGTGAGAACTTGTTCAAAACAGGTAAAGCGGCTATGTACTTCATGGGTTCATGGGCAACRGGCGGCATCGAGACTTCTTCCGTTAACGGTAAAGTTGGCGTATTCAAATTCCCAACAGTTAAAGGCAAAGGTAACCCTGACGAGTTCATGCTTGCACCAGGAAGCGCATTCGCGGTATCTGCAAATAGCAAACATTTGAAAGAAACCAAAGATTTCTTGAACTACTTCATGTTGAACTTCCCGAAAGAAGCATTCGCAGTTAAAGGCGCAGTTGGTATCGCTCAAAAAGTTGACGGTGACTTCAAAGCTGCTGGATACTCCGATATGGCGATGGAAGTACTTGATATGTTCAAACAAGTTAAAGGCGGAGATCTTGCGTTCGATAACACAATGAACCCAGGAACAGCACAAGGCCACTTAGCAAGTATCCAAAACCTCTTCGTGCAGAAGAAAGATCCTGTTGAAGTTGGCAAAGAGCACCAAACAGCTTACGATACGAACAAAAAGTAAATAAATAATCATTTAGCAGCCAAATCGGAATTTATCCTAAGCGCCGCAAGGGTGTAGWGGGTGAATTCCGATTGGTATATCTCATGAAGGAGGCGAGCCAAGTGAATGTGTTAAGAGTCTCCAAGTGGACGATTGCCATGTTTGTACTGCCATGTTTGTTGATTTATGTTTGTCTCGTTTTTGTACCCATTCTAGTATCGCTGTATAGTGGATTGCTGGACTGGAACGGGATTAGCGGTGCAAAATTCGTTGGTTTGGATAATTTCCGCAACTTGTTATTTCATGACCCTGTGTTTTGGCCATCTGTGAAACGGACCTTAATGTTTGCCGTATTTTCAATGATTGAAATTCCAATTGCATTAGGCGTAGCTGTTCTCCTGAACCGATTTATTAAAAAGCCGAATTTCCTAGTTTCCGCGTACTTCTTGCCGGTTATCCTGTCTGTTGTTATCGTCGGACAGCTGTGGAAAACAATTTATAACCCTGCCGCAATGGGCGGTATGCTTAATCAAGTATTGGACATGTTGAATTTGCATGGCTGGTCTAGATCCTGGTTAACGGATCCGAAGATTGCTATGTATTCCCTTTATTTTGTGGCCCTGTGGCAGTACTTGGGGTACCACACTTTGATCCAGTTCACCGGTATTCAGAACATCCCTGCCGATATTTATGAAGCAGCGCGGATCGATGGAGCGGAGGGCCTTAAAGCCGACTGGTATATCACTTTCCCTATGAATATTCCGATTTTCAAAATATCGATCGTCCTTGCCTTTATCGGCTCGCTACAAGCGTTTGACATGGTCATGGTTATGACCGGAGGTGGTCCTGCGCATGCGACTGACGTCATTTCTACGCATATGTACAACATGTCATTCCTGTCCATGAAGTATGGATATGGTAGTGCGATTGCCGCTTTCCTAGTTGGCTTATGTCTGATTGCAACTGTGATTATCAATGGTATCTTTAATCGACTAGAGAGAAGATTTACTTAAGGAAGGGGAGTGTCACCATGCAAAACGTCGGGAAGGCAGCCTTGGCTGCACCTGCAATGATTCGGAGACGCAAAAGCTTCTCTATCCTGAAAGTTCTTGTCATTGCACTGTTGTCGTTGCTCGTAGTTACACAAGTATATCCACTGCTTTGGCTGTTCATTTATTCATTAAAAACCAATGAGGAAATCTTGTCCGGCCGGTTCTTCGCACTTCCTCAAGTGCTTCAGTGGAAGAACTTCTCCGCCGCTATAGAGGCAGGGCATTATTTTCAGTATTTGAAAAATAGTCTGTTCGTCACATCCGTCACAATGGCTTGCGTTATCTTCCTGAGCTCCCTGGCTTCCTTCGCCATTACGAGGTTCAAGTGGAAATACGGTCAAGTCGTCATGATCATCTTCCTGATCGGAATGATGGTACCGATGCAAGCGACGTTGCTGCCGCTCATGATTATTTTCAAAAACTTGCATGCTTTGAACACGCATCTCTCGATCATTTTGCCTTACATCGCGTTTCAGACGCCGATTGCGGTCTTTATCCTCAGCGGCTTCATGAAATCCATCCCGGCTGAGATCGAAGAGTCTGCTGTCGTAGACGGCGCGGGGGTTTTCCGAATCTTTGGAAGCATTATCCTTCCGATTTCGATTCCGCCAATGATGACGGTATGTATCCTAACGTTCATTAATATTTGGAATGAGTACATCCTTGCGGCGACGTTCATTTCGTCGGAGCGGCTCAAAACGCTGCCTTTCGGGGTAAACAGTTTCGTCAGTCAGTATTCAGTTAATTACGGGGCTATCGGGGCGTTTCTCGTGTTAGGCGCGCTGCCAGTCATTATCATTTATTTCTTATTGGCTGATAAAATTACAAAAGGTATGGTAGCGGGAGCGGTGAAGGGTTAACTTCACCCCTCTCTTTTTGCTGTTTAGGAAGCAGCCTGTGATATGATAGCCTGTAACGACTAACGAAAGGGGACCGATTTCGAAGTGACACGGGGCCTTCATTCCATTCATAGCCGGCTGTTTTTGCTCTTTATTTCCTGTATGCTGATCCTCTTGACCTTGGTGAGCGTGCTCTATTACAAGAAAACAACGGACATTATTCATAGCAAAATCAGTGATTTGGCGGAGAAAAATATTTCCCAAACGGTGGGCCTGTTTGATTTGCTGCTGCAGGGTTATGACAGCATTACCAAATCGCTCAACAGCAATTATGAGATGCTCCGGTTAATCCATGACCGTGATACGAGTAAAGATGAAGCGGTCAATATTATTAATGAGCGCACCATTACGAATATCATGGGAGCTGCTTACTATTCTAGAGATGACATCGTCGGGATTCATATCATTACGAACGCGGGCAAAAACTATAACTATGAACGCGGCTTCGACAGCGTCATTAATGCGGACTATGCCACTACAGCCTGGTACCACAAGCTGCAGGACTCTTCGGGCGAAATGGTCTGGCTCGGTTTATCCAAAGGCTCCATCATCAACCGGTTCCAGCAAGATTCCGTTTTTGTATTTGGACGCAAGTTGTACGACTTAACCGACCATCGCTTGATCGGGGTTCTCGTAATTGAAACGAACCCGCAGCCGATTCTGGCGGCGCTTTCGAACGTGAGGATCTCCCCGAACAGCCAGGTCTATATCGTCGACAAGGAAGATCATATGATTGCCTCTACCGCGGGGGAGAAGGGCAGTCCGCCTTCTTTTGGAGGGCTGCCGCGCCCGCAAAACAATGAAGTTATCGTGGACGACCGAACGGAACAATTAATTGTCTCCGCCAAAGCGAAGATGTCCGATTGGACGGTGTTCGGGTTGACGCCCAAAGGCGATATCAACTCAGAGGTTGTAAAAACGAGAGAATACTTATACTTCGTGATTCTGGCGCTGGTGTTCCTATCCTTGGTGCTTGCAAGTATTATTTCCCAGAACATTTCCTCGCCGCTTAAGCTGCTGATCCGGGAGATGAAGCAGGTGGAGATGGGGAATTTCAAAGGTTCAGTGACGGTCAAATCGTTCGAAGAAATCAACTCGCTCGTGTCTTCCTTTAACCGAATGGTGAATCGGATGGATGAGCTGATTGAACGCATCACGCTCGCCACCGTGAGTGAGAAGAACGCGGAGCTGCAGGCGCTGCAATCTCAGGTTAATCCGCATTTTCTGTACAATACGCTGGATATGATTTATTGGATGTTGGATGAGCGGGAGAACGACCGTTTAGGTAAGGTTATCTTGGCTTTATCCCATATGTTTCGCTATAGCAGCGATTGGCAGGAAGCCTCGAAGACAACACTCCGCCAAGAGCTGGATCAAATGCGTCATTATATGACGATCATTGAGAGCAGGCTAGAAGGCAGGGTCAGCACCGTATTGGACGTCGCGCCGGAGTGTCTGGATGTTGTCCTACCGAAAATGACCCTTCAACCGATCATTGAGAATGCGGTTAAATATGGGCTGGAGCCGCTCGATCGGCCTGGCGTGCTTCGGGTCTACACGGAGATCAGCGAGCATGAGCTGCGGATTGTGATTGAAGATAACGGTGTCGGCATTGAGGAGAGCACACTCCAGTGCATGCAGGAACAGCTCATCAATGATGCTTCGGACATCGACGGTGTCATGGCATCCCTGCAATCTCCGCAGACATCAGGTGCTTCTGGCCAAATTAGACGAGGCATTGGGATAACCAACGTGCATCGCCGTATCGTTCTTATGTTCGGAGATATATATGGACTCCGAATTCATAGCAAGCAGGGGGAAGGAACGACCGTCATCATTGCGATGCCGCTTCCTCGGAAAGGAGATTAAACCATGGACATTCTCATCGTAGATGATGAAACCGTGATTCGGGAGGGCATCCAGCGTACGCTGCTCAACCGGTTCCCGGAACATCAGGTTCATCTCGCGGCGAATGCAGAGCAGGCGATCGCCTTGCTGCGGAGCCACCGCATTCAAATCGTCCTGACGGACATCCTCATGCCGGGCATGACAGGGCTGGAGCTCATGAATATGTCCCGTAGCCGACACCCCCATGTGAAATGGGTGGTCATATCGGCATATTCGGAATTTTCGTATGCACAGGAGGCTGTGCGGCTCGGGGCGAAAGATTACTTGCTGAAGCCGATCGGCAAAGAGGTGCTCAGCGATATGATTCGGAAGCTCAGCGAGGAAATCGCTCATGAAACCGAGCTGAACGAGGAATCTGAGCTCCTGAAGGCGAACCGCAAGTATTTGCAGGAAGCGGTCTTTCAGCGCTTTGCACAGGGGCTGGATACCGGACGCATCGATATGAAGCCCTTCATGGAGCAACACCCGTATTTCCATCTGATCATGGTGAAAATGGAGAGTGACAAGGCCGTTTTCCTCGAAAATTTCATTATCGAGAACGTCCTTCAAGAGCTGATCGAGCGCTACGGCAAAGGTTTCGTAACGGTGCACGACAGCAAAAGCCTGCTAGGTATCGTCACACTGCCGGATGCCGCGCTCTTGCCCGCACTCGTCGATGAGCTGCGCAGCCACCTCGTGAAGTATTTGAAGGTGCCCTTTCAGATTATGAGCTCCGAGAAGATCTGCCGCTTCGAGGCTGTGCCAGCCGAAGTGCAGCGCATGCGTCAAGCTTCGACGACGCAGGTCTACGAGCATCATGCGAGCGGCAGCGACCGCTCTATCGATGTTGCTTTGCAGTATATTCGCACGCATTATCATGACGACTTGTCGCTGGAGAAGGTCGCAGCGATCGTTTACTTGAATCCGGTTTATTTCAGTCAACTGTTCAAACAGAAGATAGGTCAGGGATTCAAGGAATATGTGACCCATCTCCGTCTGGAACAGGCGAAGCAGCTCCTTATGAATCCGAAGCTGAAGCTGGCGGACGTCGCCGATCGGATCGGCTATCAAGACATGCGTCATTTCTCACAGGTATTTCGCAAGAAGTACGGCGTGACCCCGTCTGAGTATCGCAATGAGCAGACGCCGAACTCCGTGTGAATATTTTGTCAAGAGAGATAGATTCAGCTAATTCTCACCAAATTTTAATAAAAGCGCTTAAAGCTAGACGCCGCTTGGATATTCTCAGGGACTGGTAAATACCGGTCCTTTTATGTGTGTTATGGTGTATTCAGGCCCAAATAAGCCCAACACCACAATCCATGAAGGAGGATATCCAATCATGTTACTAGTGAAGAAGAGCCGCCTTAGTCAATCATTAGTAGGAATCAGCTTGACCCTTTCCTTATTAATTTCCGGAACGATGCTAGTTGGACCTCAATCAGTCTACGCCTCTGTAAGCGATTCCAAATTAACTGCAGAGAATAGTGCTACGAGTACGAGCAAAGCGAGCAGCGTCACGCGTACGGCACGAACCTATATCGGTAAAGTACAGTACAAATTTGGCGTCAGAGATGTAAAGAGATTGATTCTGGACTGCTCCTCTTTTACGCAGCTGGTTTTCGAGAAGAATGGCATCACGATCCCATGGAGTTCATCAGAGCAAGCTAAGCTGGGGACGGCAGTTAAGAAAGCGAACCTGCGCGAAGGCGACCTCGTCTTCTTCAGCACGTCGAAGCCAGGCCGTGTCAATCATGTGGGCATCTATGTCGGTAATGGCAAATTCGTGAGCAACACGGCGAGCTCCGGCGTCGTCATGTTGGACATGAATGATGGCTACTGGAAAAATCGTTATATCACAGGCCGTCGGTTGTAATTGACCGATGGCTCTCTTTAGTGGTATATAAAAGAAAACCTACGTAAGGGAGCAGGGAAACTACAATGACTTTGAAAAATGCTTTTGACGATGTGAAAAAGTTCCACCAGACCTTTGAACACCCAATTGGCATGACGCCACAGCGCTTATCGGAGAGCCGCAAGGCAGCTCGCTTAGCTTGGATGCAAGAAGAGCTGGACGAGTACAAAGAAGCAGCGACGCTGGAAGATGAAGTGGATGCGATGATCGATGAGCTATACTTTGTGTTGGGCACCTTAGTTGAGATGGGGGTCGAACCGGGGCCGATTTTTGACATCGTGCATCACGCTAACATGTCCAAAGTGTGGTCGGACGGTCTAGTCCATAAGAACGAATTTGGCAAAACTATTAAACCCCCAGATTGGCAGGACCCATTCGACAAAATTAGAGCAGAAATTCGCAGGCAGATAGACGAAAAATAAACTTTCGTGGAGGAGGAACAGGCGTGTTATTTCATACTAGGCTGAAAGAGCTGAGACAACAACAAAATCTAACGCTGCGCAAGCTTGGCGAGAAAGCGGGCGTCAGTTATTCCATCCTGAATTCTATCGAAAATGGTCGAATACAACCGTCGAAAGATGTCGTAATTGCACTAACAATTGCCTTGAAAATAGAGGATAAAGAGGAACTGTTATCCTTAGTAACAAATGCCTCTGATGGGTAATTGCATTAGCCAATTATGTGTGGTACAGTATTAATAGTCTTTGGGGTAAAACCTGAATTGCTTATTGCAAAGGGTTATCATTTTAGTTTGTGAAACCTTTTCCAATGTGTAATTTTTTTGTTCGAAACAAGAAAAAAGACATGTTAATTAAAACTTTGGAGGTATTACCCATGGCAGTAGGAACAGTTAAATGGTTTAACGCAGAAAAAGGATTTGGCTTTATCGAAGTAGAAGGCGGCAACGATGTATTCGTACACTTCTCCGCAATCCAAGGCGACGGCTTCAAAACTTTAGACGAAGGTCAACAAGTTGAGTTCAACGTTGTTCAAGGCAACCGCGGACCACAAGCTGAGAACGTTGTAAAGCTGTAAGCTTTTGCTTGCATAGATAGCAATTCGAAGAACAACTCTTAACGTCATGTTAAGGGTTGTTCTTTTTTTTGCGTTCGGAACTGTACCACTGAGCGGAGCGATTCCTTGTAATTACCGCCGAATACTCCTGCTATTTTGCACAACTTTCCCACTTTTGAGTAATTAACTTGAGTTTCTACCGCTAATCAGATCAAATTTAGGAGATATTACCTGTTGTATAAGAAATAGCGTTTTTTCCATCTATTTCCTTCAAAGGGCTGATGTGGCGCAGATTAGCGGCAGATTTCCCCGTTATTTCAGCGAATCACAGTTTCCTCTCTTGGTTGATGAACGCAGAACGCTGCCGAGGCCGTTCACCCCGCGGTCCCCCGCGTCCAACCCCCAGCAGCTGGCAAGTGGTAACGCTCTCAATCACAGCTCGCACGAGCTATTTACAGCCGCGCAACGAGGCCTAGAAGCCGCAGTCCGCTAATGCGCGGAACACGCAATAGAGACGAGCTTAACGCCTCTCAGGAGGCACATATGCAACGCAAAAGGGCTGTTCCTCACGTAGATGATCTACTTGAGGGCAGCCCCTTCATTATGCCTATTATGAGAATTTACTGATACTCTTTCGCCTTTTTCACAAGCTCATCATAAGCAGCTTCCGGTGTGATTTTGCCGAACATAACTTTCTCACCGATCGTTTTGAAATCTTTCGCTGTGTAGTTACTCCAGCCTTTAGCCCCGGCATTGAAAGGTTGAGCGTCAGGAGCTACATTTTTAATAAGTTCAATTTGCATTTTGTCAGCAGCGGTTAGTTTCGGTGTTAAATACTCAAGCATTTTCTTGGAAACCGGAACGCCTCGTGTTGTTGTTAGAATATCAGCGGCTTCGCTATCATTGACGAACCAGTCGATGAACTTCTTGGATTCTTCGGCATACTTGGAATCCGCGCTCACGGACCAGAACATGGAAGGCTTCAGCCAACCGCTGGATTGTGTGCCTTTCGGTTGATTCACAAGGGAATATGCGCTAGGTTTTACACCCTCATAGCCAGGCAGCAAAGCGGCGAAAGTGCGCTTCATGAGCACGTTGTCATTGTTCATGAGA
This sequence comes from Paenibacillus sp. 01T422, assembly GCF_056398785.1. Lineage (NCBI taxonomy): Bacteria > Bacillati > Bacillota > Bacilli > Caryophanales > Paenibacillaceae > Paenibacillus > Paenibacillus sp. 01T422. The sequence continues at coordinate 23,861 of NZ_JBFTQB010000076.1, forward strand.
TCCAGCTTAGCGTCGGATTCTTTATCTGTGGTCGCGATTTCTGCGGGAGGAATGACCCCGGCTGTGCGAAGCTCGCCATATTTTTTAACAAAAGTTAGATAAGTGTCTTTGTCGATATTAAATTTGCCATCATCCGTAATTGGATAGCCTTTGCCTTGGCTGATCTGATAAGCGGTGTAGACCGTATAGTCAGATGTTGCGTCCATTAAGACATACTTGTCTTTATCCAGCTTGGCTTTGGCATCTTTGCCGAATTGGAAATATTCATCCCATGTCCAGTTATTTTTAGGCGGGGTGATTCCAAGTTTATCTACGGCATTTTTGTTGTAAATCATCCCGGTTGCGTTATTGCCTAGKGGAACGGCATATAGTTTATCTTTATATTTACCTGAGTCAACGAGCGATTTGTCGATATCTTCGGTGCGGATGCCTTTCGATAAGTCAGCAAGCTGGTTCCTGCCCGCATATTCGGAGAGCCAAGCCGGGTCCATTTGGATAATATCAGGCGCATTTTTGGCGGCTGCTTGGGTAGCGAGTTTATCTGCATAGCCGTCAAACCCTGAAAATTCCGGTTCGAAGGTCACATTTGGGTGTTTTTTCGTATAGGCATCGAGTGCTTTCAGCGTAGCATCATGTCTTGCTTGTGAGCCCCACCATACAATACGCAGTTTAACGGGTTGTGTGCTTGCAGCGCTTGGTGCTGTCGTGGCAGCTGTGCTGCCTCCTGTCGTACTTGCTTTATTTCCAGAACCACATGCGCTTAAAGACAGCGCTATCATAGCAGTCATGCCCAGCATGCCCCATTGTCTCATCTGCATTTTCATTGATAATCCCCTCTCGCTAGCTAGTCGTCTCTACAATTTCATTATAGGATTAACGGAAAAAATGAAGAAGGATAGTAATGAACACACTTCTTTCACTATTGATCACAAAACAACAAAATACGAACCAGATCCTCGATCTCATGAGCGATGGTCATCCGCTTTTGCCAACCTCGCTTGGGCTCATGCCTGTATATTTTTTGAAAATAGAGCTGAAATAAGGGACGTTCTTGTACCCAACTTTCTCGGAAATTTCATAAATGAGATGTTTGCCTTCGGCCAGAAGGGCTTGGGCTTTCTTCATTCGGACCTGAATCAGGTAGTTGGTGAACGTTTCGCCAGTCGACTTTTTGAAGATCTGGTTCAAATAGTTCCGGGACAGATACAGCTTTTTGGACATATCCTCCAGGGAAACCTCTTCGGCATAGTGGTCATGCGCATATTGAATCATGAAATCGACAGCTTCCTTGTGCTTCGAATTCTCATTCCAATGCCGACTTGTCGCGATGATGTGAATTTTGGCGCGCAGCCACTCCTGCAAGTGGGTTGTCGTTTGGATTTGCATGATTTCAGACGGCAGGTGCGTTTCTGGAAAAAGCTCATCTAGCACGATGCTGACGCTGTACAAGGAATAGGCGAAGATGGTCCATAACTCTGTGCATAGATACTGTAAATATGCCGGTGTAATCGTAGGCATCTGCTGCAGTTGATGAATATAGGCATCTACAATTTGCGCAGCCGTTTCTTCTTTGGAATAAACGATGGCCTCAGCAAGCTCCTGATAGAATTTGATCGGCCGAATAGCCAAATCAGACGGCAGGGAGGACGGTTTGCCAAGCTGCGGAGTGATCGTCTGCTGCAGCAGATCTAGAAAAGCCTCCTCGGTGGAATCGGATATTTCCTGCCAAGTCGTTTTTATTTGGCCTAGCCCGATCCGAATGTTCAGCTTAAGATACATAAGCACGCAGTCTGTAATGCGGTCGCCAATTGATTGAATACGGCTGAGGGCTGCGTCAACAGGCTCCGAACGCTCTATATGAAACATGACCGCAGCATGATGACTATGAAGCTCGATGAAGTCGGATTCCGGCCAATCTTCCGACAAGATTTCTTCAATAATATTAGCC
>NZ_JBFTQB010000077.1:0-12190 GCF_056398785.1 Paenibacillus sp. 01T422
CAACTGATGGGCTCCATCAGCGTATAGTCAGTAAAGGAGTAGTACAACGATAAAAACATGGGGTACGCCGTAAGCCCGAAAAACCCGAGCAGCCACGGTAAAATAAATAAATATCCCGCAATTGGCGCGTCCCAGCGACTTAGGAAAGAACGGCGTTTCTTCGTGCTCGCAGCGGCTTTCACGGCAACGGATATGGAACGATTCATGTAAGTTCACCTCTGCAGTTAGTCTGATTACTTCTATACCTCGATTACTTCTATACCTCAAGTATATAGGCTGCGCGTCAGGTACTAAATGAGAGGAATCATCGAATTCTTTCAAAATATCCCGAAAAGAGGGGGCGGGGGGACGCCACCAGTTGCTTAGYGCCGACTTCCCTTGTAAATTTGCATAACGAGCCCACTTTCAGCCGCAGTAACTGGGGTTTCTGCTGTTAATTCCTGGGTCCACACATTTAACCCTAGTAACTTGGGTTTCTTGCGCTAATTCCTGGGTCCTACCCACTCCTCAAAACCCAGTAACTGGAATTTATATCGCTAATTCCTAGGTCCTACCCACCTCCAACCCCAGTAACTGGAATTTCTACCGCTAATTCCTGTGTCGAACCCACCTTCAACCCCAGTAACTGGAATTTCCACCGCTAATTCGATCAAATTGCGGCGTATGCTCAATATATCGCCGATTTAGATGTAGTTTCTGCTGTTATCTCTTTCTTGTCCTCTTCGCAGGCCATAATAGCGGTAGAAATTCCTTTTATTACTGATAAGCCAGTGGGAGGAGACAAGTTGAAGAAGTTGGTTGCCGAGTATCAGATAGTCAATATCCCAAAAAAACTCTTGCCCAACACGAACATTTGTTCTATAATAAAAACAAGAGACGAAGCACGTCCCGATCCATTCCTTCGAATGGATTCGGGACGTTTTTTTATTTCAGTTAAAGGGGTTGTGAGCATGACTTTTGATGAAGTACACGCAACATTTATTTGCCACCATACTGAAAACAGGTCGGGAGAGCGCCGGGGTAGACTAGAAAGAGGGCACCAGCATGCCGAAATACTGTTTCTAAAGAACGTCTGGCTGCCACTCAAGGGCAGTTTCAAAGATCTTCATCCTAAGTACGAAGTGCTTGATTGGCGGGGAAGATCTTATTTCGCAGATTTTGCTTGGCTGCCTGGATACATTAAGCTGCTCTTTGAGATCAAGGGCTACACCTCACATGTGCGTGACATGGACAGGCAAAAATACTGCAACGAATTGAACCGTGAGACGTTTCTTCATGCTATGGATTTCCATGTCATTTCCTTTGCTTATGACGATATTGAGCAACGCCCAGACTTATGTATCACCTTGCTTCGTATGGTGCTAAGCAAATATCAGCCCAGTCATACACCCGTTTCACGCTTACAGCTTGCTGAAAAGGAGATCATTCGACTAGCACTAGAGCAGTCGCGACCTCTTCGCCCCAAGGACGTCGAGCGTCATTTTGAGATCAATCACAAGACAACGGTGCTCATGTTAAAAAGAATGTGCGCCAAGGGTCTACTTCACCCTACATTCGGAGGAAGCAAGGAAAGAATTGTCCGATACGAACTAGCTCGGGAGGCGATAGAGTACTTTTGATGAGTGTAGGATTTCATTTGATAATGCCGAGCACTCCTGTTATTTTCCACATTTGATCCACGTTTCAGCGTAGATTAACAGTAGGCTTTCCATGCTATTTGCTGCGAGATCACCATGCACATAAAAAAGAAGCAGCCACTTCACGCTGCTCCCGTACTAACTTCAATAAATCTTTCTCCCCAACGCATCAGCAATACCGCTTTTGCGGTAGAAATAAGTGTTAATCATATCGCGCCATTCTTTCGCATGCGCAGCCTGCTCCGCAAGGCGATCCGCTACGTGCATATGCACCAGCTCGCTCACGCTTCCATCCAGGCTAGCCCACTTATCCACCAGCTGCTCTGCCCGCTCCACACCTTCAAAATGCGTGTCATAAATATGCTGAATCACGGTTTGGCCTGAGTGCAGCACATGCGTATACGGCACGTGGTGGAAAAACAGCAGCAGCTCATCCGGGCAGTTTTCAACCGACTCGTAGGTGTCGTAGTTTATGCCTTTGTACTGCGCTGCGTACCCTGTGCCTGTCGCCTTCGTCCGGTCGACACCAATGCCAAGGCAATCCGCAAAGTGGTACGTCCCCCACTTCGAATACTCATAGCCGTCTACGTTCGGTCCGTAGTGATGGTCTGGATTCACCATCCAGCCTACACCCAGCGGCGACGTATACGCTTCATAGATGCTCCATGAGTTCATGAGCATGCCCAAAACCACGCTGACCAGCTTCTCGTTCCCACCAAGTGTCATGCGAATCCACTCCTCCGCAATCTCATCAGCGGACAGTTCTGGATTCCACGCCAAACGGCCGTAGCCGTAGAGGTTCGCTTGCGCCAACAAATGGCCCGTCCAATTGATATCTTTGCCGATATTGGAGACGGCAGCAAAACCGCTGAATCGATTGCCATACAAAGAGCCGTCAACGATACGTTTAATACTGGAGCCGTCGCCTTTCGCGTAAGTCTCAAAATCAAGGACCTCTTTCCACTGTGGAACGAGATAGCACAAATGTCGCTGCTGACCAGTATATTCCTGTGTAATCTGGAATTCAATCATTTGATTCGTCGCCTCCATGGCTCCAATCAGCGGAGAAACGGGCTCCCGCACTTGAAAATCCATCGGGCCGTTCTTGACCTGCAGAATGACATTATCCATGAATCTTCCATCCAGCGGTTTAAAATGATCATACGCCGCCCGTGCCCGATCGGTCGCCCGGTCACGCCAATCCTGCTTGCAGTTGTATACGAAGCAGCGCCAAATCACAATGCCGCCGTAAGGCTTAAGCGCCTCCGCCAGCATATTAGCGCCGTCCGCATGATCGCGATCATACGTAAACGGCCCTGGGCGATTCTCCGAATCCGCCTTCACAAGGAAGCCGCCGAAATCCGGAATCGCAGCGTACACTTTGGCGGCTTTAACACGCCACCATTCGCGTACAGCAGGATCGAGAGGATCGGCCGTCGATAGACCGCCAATTTCAATCGGGCTGGCATAGTTGACGCTCAAAAACAACTTGATGCCGTATGAACGGAATACACCAGCTACCCTAGCAACATCCGGTAGGTACTCTTCAGTCAAAAATTTCGTTTCCCAGTGATGCACGTTCACATTATTAATGGAAATCGCATTAAGTCCCGAAGAAGCCAGCAGTCTTGCATAATCGCGAATGCGTGTCAGATCTGTTGTGATGCGATTGTTTTCAAAGAAAATCGATTTTCCTGCGTAGCCCCGCTCAATACTACCATCGATGTTATCCCATTGATTGATCATGCGCAGCATGTTCACTGGGTTCTCAATAACATCTAACGCATTTACTGATTGATGAGTGCTCAAAAGTCGAAGCAAATGAAAGACGCCATACAAAACACCGGATGCTGATGAAGCACCGATAACTATACTTCCGCTCGCTTGATCCGTCTTGATCGCAAACCCTTCATGTTTAACCGCTGATCGAGTCTCTCCGTCAAATGTGCGATCAACCAGCGCATTACCGCCGCCAAATGTGCCCAGCGCAATAACAGCACTGCCTACATTTTCAGAGACGCCAATCTCCTTACCTAACATTTTGCTGATGCCGCGGGACAGCTCTTGAACAGCCGATTGAATCGCCTCTTCCTTTTCCGTACACATAATTCCGCTGTACACCGCATATTGTTCAACTACTTCGCCCAGTGCTACTGGGTGATATTCGAGCCACGCCTGATAGCCGGTTTGTTGTGTTGTTGTATCGCTCATGAGAAAATCTCCCTCTCCTGTAATAATCATTTCTGATAATTCAATGACTGTATGTCTGTTGCTCATATTGCACGTGTGCGCCTGTATTGTGTGTATTGTACGCATATGTCTGTGTTGTCTATGTTGGGTTTACACGTATATGTCTGTCTGTCTATGTAGGGTTTTACACGTATATGTCTGTGCTATCTATGTTGGGTTTTACGCGTATATGTCTGCGTTCTCTATATTGGGTTTTACACGTGTATGTCTGTGTTGCCTGTGTATACTACCTGCGTTGTCCACATTGCATACCCATCAAACCGATTGAAAAACCTGCTTCTCCGATATGAAGTGTACAGGCAGATTAGGAAATAACACCCCCATCATTTCTGCCAAATATTTCATTCCCGGCTCTTCGCTTTCTGCATGTCCGAGTGCAATGAAAGCTTTCTTCCTGCCTTGGTGCACCGCGTCACGCACATACTCTGGCGTTTCCCATTCGGGACCTTCCCCCGCGATGATCACGTCAACATTTTCCTGGAAGAGAGGGATGGCCATCCCTCCCCCGCCTCTATACCCCGCAAGCAGCCCGATGCGCGTACAAGTCATTGATTGATCTCCAGCAACTCGGACAAAAGAGATACCCAGCTTATTTTTCACATATTGGGCAAGCTCCTTCACCGTCATGTGGGGAACCGTTAGCAGCGTAGCTGCAGGTCTATTTTCCGTTACAAAAGGTGTCCAGTCTAAGGCTTGAATTAAGCCAGTCATGATACCATCCGGCCGATATCGATGCCAATAATCGTGGAACCGGAAAATCGCAATGCCAGATTCCTCGATAAGTTTTTGTTTCGCTTGGTAGACGGGATCATTGGAAAGCTTCGCAATCTGGTCATGATGATGATAAAAGGTGCCTTCATGCGTTATGAGCAAGTTCGCACCCTTATCAATGGCCTTTTGAATCACATCATGTGTTGCCATGAAAGTCGTTGCAATCCCCTTCACTTCCATCGATGGATCACCCGATTTCAGTGTGTCAACCGTCACATCCAGCCGGCCAACAGGTTCGATTAACCGATTCAGAATATCTTGAACGCGAATCGCCATAATCATAAGCCCCTTCCTCTCCMGAAATGCACAGTAAAACAGCAAGAGCCGGAACAGGCATGTCCCGGACTCGTTTTTGCCTTATTTTTCGTATGCTTGTGCAGCCACTTTCAATTGTTCATAAGCTTTCTCTGGCGTTGATTTCCCGAAGCTAAGCTGATCACGAACAAGCGGCCAATCTTTATCGATGTAATTCGTCCAACCTTTCACGCCCGGATTCCAAGTTTGTCCATCTTTCTCGGTTGCGTGCAAGAGCGCAGATCCGATTTTGTCAACATCACTCATACTGGACTCCAGAGATGCAGCAATTTCTTTGTTAACTGGCAAACCGCGTACAGTTGTCAAAATTTTTGCAGCTTCCGGATCGTTGACGAACCAATCCACGAATTTTTTGGCCGCTTCCGCTTTCTTGGATGTTGCGGAAACACCCAAGTACAAGGATGGTTTCAACCAACCGCCCGCTTCAACCGTGCGAGGCATCGTAACGAGTGCATACGCGCCTTTTTTCAAGCTATCCCATGAGCCGTAGTTGCTCGAAAAGCCCATACGGAACAAAATTTTACCGTTAACCATTAAATCCATTTTCGGGTCAAACTCTTTGTCAGAGGAGTTCACATCAGCAGGTGGCACGATGCCATTTTTGCGCATCTCATCGAAATTACGCGTCCACTCTAAGAAAGTAGCCTGATCAACATTGAATTTCCCCGTATCAGATACGACCATGCCCTTGCCTTTCGCATATTGGAATGCGGAGTAAGCGAAATAGTCACCGGCGTAATCCTTCGTAAAGTACTGACCTTCAGGAAGTTTCGTTTTTGCTTCTTTTGCAAGTGCGAAGAAATCATCCCATGACCAGCCATTTTGCGGAGCTTTCAACCCAAGCTTGTCCATGGCAGCTTTATCGTAGATCATCCCGTAAGCCACTGATCCTAAAGGCATAGCATATTGTTTGCCTGCAGCTTGTCCACCGGACAATACTTTTGTATCAATTTTGCTCACATCAACACCAGTCAGCGGAGCCAATTGGTTGCGACCTGCCCAATCCGAAATCCAGCCTGGATCAAGCTGCATAATATCCGGCGCATTATTCGCAGCTGCTTGCGTAGACAGCTTGTCCAAGTATCCGTCAATACCGGAATACTCAGGCTCAAAAGTAACGTTCGGGTGCTTTTCCGTGTACAATTTCAATGCAGCGAGTGTCGCCTCGTGACGAACCGTCGCTCCCCACCACATAATACGCAGCTTCACAGGCTCATTCGATGCCGCAGCCGTTGTTGCTGCTGCTGTACTTTGCGAATCTGCGTTGCTATTTGTATTGCCGCCATTTGCACAGGCTACTAGAGACCCGGCCAAAGCAGTCGCTAACACAACCCCTAGAGAACGCTTCCATTTAATCATCGTGTGTAATCCCCCTACTTCATCAGTGATGTTTTGCTTACATTTATAGTACCAATAGTGGATTATGCTTGATATAAGAGAGATGCACGAATTATTTTAAATTTGCCCGATAATGATCAACATTATAGGCAGCCCCTGATGCTTATGCAAAGTTTAACATAATACCTTCAAGTAAATAAAAGGAATTCAAGTTCAAATGTGGAATAATAGTAGTTATCAATTAATGAAACGATTAAACCTAATATGTCTAGGAGGCTGTTTAGCATGAGATCAACGGGAATTGTAAGGAAAGTTGACGAGTTAGGACGCATCGTTTTGCCAATTGAACTTCGGCGCACGCTGCACATTGATATTGGAGACGCAATTGAGGTTTATGTCGATCCGGAACGTATCACATTGAAAAAGTATATGCCCGCTTGCGTGTTTTGCGGTAATTTCGAGGATATGACCTATTTCAAAGGTAAAATGGTTTGCAGCTCCTGCGTTGATGAAATCAATTAAAAAAAGCCTCCGTCCGCTAAGCTGACTGTCATATCAGCTGCTGCGGCACAGAGGCTTTTCTATTTAATTCACTGCTACGCCCACTTGATTCGGACGGTAAACAGCCAACAATGCACCTTCCCTATCTGTTGCGAACATGACTGTGCGTTCCGACTCAAGCTCAAAGGCATAGCTTCGGCCAGTACCCGGATCTTTCACTTCAATCTCTGTATCTACACTGTACTCCGACACGAAAATATATAGTGAGCCTTGGGCAAAACTTAGCTTGCGCCCGTAAACGCCCGGCAGTTGCCCGCCTTTCACCCACGTCAATTCCTCTGATACACCAGCTTCAGCCATAGCATATTTGTACAACGCTTCAATGCTTTCACTGCGTTCATTTAATTCAACCGGCAGCGGACACCAAATGAGTTGTCCATGGCCAAGCGCATAACATCGAACGGCTCCATGCCCAGAGCTCCATCCACCGCTTTCACCCTCACCCTCGGAGAGAGCGATTTCTTTGTTTGCTTGGGAAATTCGAGCTCCGCCGAATGAGACTGGGTACTGGCTTCCATTCAGGACCATCATTTCTTCGCGTAGAACGTTGCTCAGCAACGTCTCGCCAACCACGTCCGTCAGACGTGATACCGGCGTCCAGTATTCATTCAGTCCAAGCGGTCCTGTGAATAAAAGCGTTCCGCCATGCGTGCGCACATGCTGAATCAACTTCTCCAAAGCTTCATCGCTGAAGTTATGAGCACTCGGTACAATGATCAGCTTGGGAGGATTGTGCTCCAAATCGTCCAACTGGTACTCACCCATACCACGGAAAGGCACATTCATCGCATAAGCCAAGGTACGAGTAAGCTTGGAAGTCGCATCGCCAGCTAATCTTCTGGTCGAAAAATCATTGGAGTAAGGGAATACCGCCACCACTTCCTCCAACTTACGATCCACAAACAAATCCCGAATGCTGCCCATAAAAGCGCCAAAATCGTAGGAAACATCGGCTTCCGGTTTCTCAGTGCCATCTGCTCGCAGCGCACCGATGTGTGATTCATTAATATTGTTCATATAGAAGTTAATATTCCAAATCCACTGCACAGCACCCGCCCCGCCCGTCGAAAAGGCATAGGCATACTTGCGCTCCAGAATGTTCCGCAGCTCATATTCCGAGCGTTTTGCGCGTCCATCAGCTGTTTCGATATACATAATTCCAGTTTCCTGAATCAAGCTTGGCTTATCAGGCGATTTGGAGAAAATGCCGTCCCACACCAGCTGATCCATTAGCCACCAGGTATGAACCGTCGTATAGTCCACGACTTCCGCATAGAAGAATGGTGATGGGCGCAGTGCACCAAGTCCCTCATCCTGACCGACCGTCGCCAAATGGGCAGGATTAATGCTGCGAATGGTCGCAATTAATTCCCGAGCCCAGCGATTATGCATATCCATCGTAAAGTAGGTATAGTCCAGCCAAGGACCGCCTTTTTTCTCCAACATCTCGGTCGTCTTCATATTCATTTCGGAAACATCGGGAAGTTTGGCGCTCTGAAAATCTGGTAGTTCCAATGGCGTCATATTCCAGTGCTCTTGCAGCTTGCGAATATCGCCATGACGGTTCTCTAACCAAGCTGTGAAGGCTTCCTTTTCAAATTTGTCTTGAGCGGATTGCGGCCCGGAAAATGGTTTATTGGGATTAAACATCGACGGTTCATTGATCAAATCCCAGTGGACATTCGTTGTTTCTTTGTGACGCGACACGATGGCGGAAATAAATCGCTTCTGAGCTTCCACACTGCGTGGATCCAGATACGGATTAACGCCCTCCCATAGCTCTGGTGTAAAAGCGAAGAAGTTAAACGTGACTTCAATGCTGAGCCTTTTGCAAGTCAGAATGAAGGCATCAATAGCACGCATCACTTCTTCATAGGGATGGCCATCGACGAACATGACTTGGCGCCAAGCCGACCAAATCCCTGTGCGCAGCAGGTTAATCCCCGCTTTGACCATTTGGGCGATATCCTTGTCCCAAACCGATACGTTAGGCAGAAAAAGAAATTTCCGAGCCACATCGCTCGTCATATACGTCATGCCAACGATCGGCAGCGGACGTCCATCTTTGATGAAATAGTCGCGATCGCAGGATAGCGGTGTTCCTTCGCGCAGCAGTTCGGCATCATATCCCCAAAAACCCTGCTGGTAGATACGTGTCTCGCCTGAGTTGGCAACCGCTGTACAAACGGCCGAATAATAACCGGGTTCTAGATCAACCGGCACATTCATTTTTTTATAAGCCAGCTCGCGGGAAGCATCCATTAGGAAAGAGGTCGACCAGACCGGTTCCGGCACGCCGTCTTTCTTCACCTGAACAGTGAATGTCCACGACGTATTATCCGAGACAGCTTCTTCGCGATTGGCAAGCGTTTGCAATTGGATGGTCAGTGCCGCTCGATCACCAGGATCATAACACGCGTAATTCGGCTTGAACCAAATCTCGGTTACACCTCGCGCTGTAAAAGCAGCCAAGTCCCGAAGTACTTCCACACCCCCTTGTGTCCAGAAGGCATCATCCGTCACCAAGTTGGCGAAAATCCATCGTCCGCCTGCAAAATCCCCCTTCGTGTTCTCCAACAGCACGATTGGTGCTGCAACTTCACGGCCCTCTTGAGAAATCCCCTTCAGCAGTGGCAGAAGATGGGCATCCATAGGACCGCTCGAGCCTATCTGACCTGGATGGTCATCTGCGCGAGTTACATGAAGGGCCAGCCCAACCGTTGGCTGCACTTGAAATATCGACTCTTTGCCGGCAAGCAAAGGTAGATCCGAATGAGCCTTATAATGGGCAATGGGTGCCGGATCGACAGGAAGCACCTCGTGGATCTGCAAAAGCTGGTGGTAGCCCGTTTGCTCCACTTCAACCGTCCATCCCTCATTGCTCAGATAGACCGGCACCCGAAATGGCGCGCTCCCGAGATGAAGAAGTCCTTTCCCTCTGCGAACATGCGACATAACCGCTCCCCATGCTGCTTTTGGGAAATAACGCCCATGAAGATGAAGGAAATTATCAGCCGTACCTTGCTCCAGAACCTCCGCTAACTCCTCGGCTCCCACTATGCGGCCAAATCGTCCTAACGCTTCTAAACTGCGGCTGTCCGGACGAGTACCTTCATAAGGAAACGCTGCATCATAAAAAATTACACAGTCACCCATGCTAAAACCTCCAATTGTATTGAGTTTTATAAAAATGTTATTTTTGTTAGGCTAACAATTGTTTCAACACCCCTAATGTAATCATTTTCAGTCAGAACGTCAATTCATTTTTATAAGCAACCTGCGAATAAATTGACATTGTTTCTTTTATAGTCAACAATGAAATTTGTTAGTTTTGTTATGTAAAATAAGACTTCAAATTAAGAGGGTGCTATCCTTGAGTAAAAAAGTATCGATGCAGCAAATTGCAGACCGACTAGGACTGTCTAAATATACCGTATCCCAAGCGCTGTCCGGAAAATCAGGAGTAAGCGAGGAAAATCGGCTTCGTATTCAAGAAATGGCGAAAGCCATGGGCTACCTCATCCAATCGGGGCCGCAGACCTCCGAAAGCCTTAAAGATGATTCAGTGAGTGCAAACGAACATACGCCTTACATTCTCGTTTGGATTCAGGCCATCTATCAGCAGGATAATCCTTTCTGGGGGAAAGTTCTCGCGGGGATTGGGGCGGCCAGCAAGGAGCTGGGCTTCGAGCATCTGATCATCCCTGTTCCTGCTCATCATAACGAACATCTGCAAATTCCTTCGTATGTAAATCCTGACCATTGTGCCGGCCATCTTCTGGCAGGAACTTTTCCTACACTTTCGGTCATCTCACTCAAACAAACCGGGATTCCGCTTGTATTAATTGACCATTCCGAACCTCTGGTAGAAGTGGATTGCGTTCTCAATAATAATTTGGATTCGGGTAAAATGGCTTGTCAGCGCCTGCTCGCAGCCGGCTTGAAACGGCTTGTTTTCATCGGCGATGATCAGTTTGCCGTCAGCTTCAAAGAGCGCTTCTGGGGCTGCCGAATTGCCATGGAGGATTTGACCAAACCAGATGAGGACTACTCTTTGAAGAAATGGAGCATCCCTTACCAGAATCGACAAGTCATTCACTACCTGGAGCGCAAAGTAATGTCTCTTTCACCTAAGAGCATGCCCGAAGGCATTATCTGCGCTAATGATCAAATAGCATTGGAGCTCATCCCCATTCTTAAGCGCGAAGGTATCGATGTTCCGAACCAGGTTAAGGTCATTGGCATTGATAACATTGAAGCTTCTGCCTATGCGCATCCACCTCTTAGCACGATTGAACTGGCGAAAGAATCGCTGGGCATTCGCGCTGTGGAAACTCTCCTGTACCGGCTTAAACACCCGGGAAGACAAGCTGAGAAGATCATTCTCTCGTCACGTTTCATCGCGCGAGATTCTGGATAACTGAAAAAAGGCATATAGCTTGGCTGCTAGAGCCGCTATACGCCTTTTTCTGTATAAAAAGAGCCTACAATCGAGAGAGTAACACGGATACGAGCATACCTGCAATCGCGATCCAAAATAAATAGGAACGAAGTACACGCTTTAAGCTCTTATCTTGACGTTCCAAAACTGCCTTCTTCCGGGCAGAACTAGAATTCGTCTCCGCATCCAACTCATCAGTCACTTGTGTGCGCCAGTTCGCGAATTGAAACCCAATCCCGCTGATCACAACGGAAATCATTAGTAAAATCAAAGAACCCATAAATAGTTTGTCCGAAATGGACTGCATCATGTATCTAACCTTTCTGTCTTCGCCTCAATTGCCTTTCTATTATACTGCAAATGTGGCCTTGAATGCACACGAAAACCCCAATCCAAGGATATCCAACGGATTGGGGTTCTCTCATTTATAAATTATAGCGTTTTATCACCAGGCTTCCAGTTCGCCGGACAAAGTCCTCCAGCTTGAAGCGCTTGAAGCACACGCAACGTTTCGTCGACTGAACGGCCAACGTTCATGTCTGTAACGACTTGGTAGCGCAGTACGCCTTCTGGATCGATAATGAACAAACCGCGATGAGCCGCGCCTGTTTCATCATCCAATACGCCATAAGCGCGTGCAGTTTCTTTGGAGAAATCGCTGACGAGCGGGAATTTCACTGGGCCGATACCGTTTTGATCACGCGGCGTTTGTGTCCAGGCTCTATGCGTGTACACACTATCGACGGATGCTCCCACGATTTCGCAATCCAAATCCAGGAACTCCTCATAGTTGTCGCTGAAAGCTGTAATCTCCGTAGGACATACGTATGTGAAATCGAATGGCCAGAAAAAGAAAACAAGCCATTTTCCTCTGTAG
>NZ_JBFTQB010000078.1:0-15116 GCF_056398785.1 Paenibacillus sp. 01T422
GGTTGTACGCCACCATACCGATACTTGTCATCCATCGTTGGAATCATTTCAATCTTGATATTCGGGTTGGCGAACTCAAATATTTCTGTAAACTGTTGTCTGAAATACTCATCATCGCCAAACCCCATAGATGTAGCGATCTTAAGCACTCGCTCCTGTTTATCGTCCGCTTTCTCACCCTTCGTACAAGCTGCCGCTAGKGGTACGACCATGGCCAGGGTCAAAGATGTAGCGACCATTTTACGTGTAATTGATTTCATTTCGATTTACCTCCGTCAGCATGTGAATTCATTCCCTTGCCACCATAAGCCGGAATGGCTTTCGGTGCTTTAATCATAATTTTCTCGCCATCAAACTCCATCGTTGCTTTGCCTTCGATTTGCAAGGCGTTCAGATAAGCCTTAGGCACTTGCAAGCGGCCTGCACGGTCTAATACAACGAACTCTTCATGATCCTTATTCGCAAGTCCGCCTCCCATACCAGCAGCCCCTACAAGTGACGGACTGCGCGCAATAAACTCTGAGCTCGTCATTCCATCCCGGATGGCAACCACTCGTCCCACCTTCCCAGCCATGGATAAATCATGGGTAACAATGACAATCGTAACACCCAATTCTTTATTCAGACGCTGAAAAATATTTAGGATCATATCCGCTGTTTTGGAATCTACGGAGCCCGTTGGTTCATCGGCGAGCAGCAGTCTTGGACGATTTGCCAGCGAAATAGCGATGGCAACACGCTGCTGCTCACCACCTGACAGCTCCTGTAGTTTATTGTTCAGCCGATGGCTAAGCCCGACCCATTCCAGCAATTGCTTGGCATAGGCGGGATCATACTTCCCACTGAGCATCATCGGCATCTCGACATTTTCGAGTGCAGTCAAATATGAAACGAGATTTCGAGCGTTATTTTGCCAGATGAAGCCTACAGTGTGCCGTTTGTATTCAACCAGCTGCTTATCTGTGATTTTCAATAAATCCCAATCGCCGACCTTCACCTGACCTGCGGAAGGACGATCTAGACCGCCCAAGATGTTCAACAATGTAGACTTGCCGCTTCCGCTGTTCCCGATAATAGCCATAAGCTCACCGGCGTCAACTTGGATGTTCAACCCTTGCAAAGCGACAACTTCAACCTCGTCTGATTTATAAATTTTGACTAAACCGTCACAAGTAATCATTCTATTTCTCCTCCCCGAGCTTCACAGCTTGATGAACACGCAGCCTTCTAATGTGCAAGAACAGCAGTAAAGCTCCTGTTGCCATCATGAAAGCTACAACGAAATAGAGCTGATTGGTGTCTTTGGAATCGAAAACAACCCGAAATGGCGGCACCTGAGTCTTCACATTCTGAGAAGTTTGCAAGAAAGGCAAAAAGAAGTAGCTTGTCAATTTACCTATCGCAATTCCTAACGCAATCGATAAACCCGCTGTAAAACCTTGCTCGAGCAGCAGCATGCCGGTCAATTGCTTACGGGAAAGCCCCATCGCGCGAAGGACCCCAAACTGCACAACACGACTTGACAGATTAAAGAACCAGTACAACATATATCCAATTAAAGATACAAGCACAGATACCAGAAAGCCTAAGCTTAGAATCCCGAACACGCCACCTCTTGCCGGAAGTTTGTTCTGAACAATGAGCTCATTGCGAACATCTTTGACCGAAGCCAGCTCGATTCCTTTATCTTGCAATGCTGCTACAATTGGCGCCACTTTCGCGTCTGGCTTCATTTTGAGCCAAACCTCATAAGGAACGATAGGCGCCTGATCATACACATAATCCAAATTTGTAATGAAAAATGGTGTCTGATCGGGATACTGACTAGGCCAGTATGGAAGAATGCCAACGATGACGAATTCCACAGGCTGCTGGCTAATCGTAATCGAGAGCAGATCCCCAGCTTTCAGCGCATACTTGCTTGCATAATTAGAAGGAATAATAACGGCTTGCTCATAGCTGCCAAGCAAATTCAAATATTGGTACGGAGGGACTGGAAATAAATCAGGCCGAAACCATCCAACTTTGGCAAAATCGACATTATCAATCCCCATGACGAGGCCTTGGCCCGTCGATTTCCCAGAAACCACGACATTTCCTTTGGTTTGCAGAACTCTTGCCGCTGCCTGAACGCCCTCCAGCTCGCGAAACACTTGAAACGGCGGCTCCACGTAGCGAATCTTCGAAGGCGTTTCCTCTCCAGGATTTCCACCGCCCTGACCACCTTGGCCTCCTTGACCACCGTTGCCACCAGCTCCACCATTACCGGAACCACCGTTCCCACCGTTATTCCCTCCTGAGCCACCGCCTTGAGAGCCGCCCGAATTTCCTCCTGCATTAGGATCCTTAGGCAGATCATCGGAGAAGCCTTCCCACACGGTTTGCAGCACCACATCCGTTCCATATTGATAGAGCGTTCGCTCTGTGGAATTCAGATCAATCGTGCGTGCCGCCGAAGAATTGTATACGCCAAGCCCCAATGTAAGAATCAATAATAGCATCAACGGATAGTACGACTTGGCTGACCGGGAAAGCTGCACAAGCGTTAAGTAGAGAGGCACCGGAAGGAATCTCCGACCAAGCCATCCAAAAAAACGCAGCAACCACGGGAAAATGCGCAGAAAGAATAATCCCAACGCGAAAATCGAGAGTGCAGGCACGAAGAACAATAACGGATGCACTTGCAGCTGATCGGTCGTCAAACCCGTCTGCACAGACAACACTTGGCGTTGGTCAAACAAGTAAAATCCATAACCAACAACTCCGAGCAGCACAATGTCTATAAACCAACGCTGCCAAAGCGGCGATCGATCAGATCGTGCAAGGAGCTGCTTATAATTCACTATTGAAGCTTTTGCGAAAAGAACCGCAGGAATGACACTTGCCAGGATGGCAATAAGTACGGCAAGCCCGCCATACAGCAATGCTTCCTTGGTAAAGCTGACCGGAATTGACTTCCGATCAACGAAGGTTAGGAATCCACTGGAAGAACCTATGCTCTTGGCCATGAACCAGCCCATGAACGGTCCGACGATTAACGCTATGATCCCTAGCGATAAACCTTCCAGAAAATAAATCCCGATAATTTGCTTCGTACTGCCTCCCCTGCTTCGCAGAGTGGCAATCACTCCTCGCTGTCGATCAAGCGATTGTCTGGCATTCATAACAATGTAATAGAAAACCATAGCAATCATAGGTGCTGCTAACGTGAATAATAAAATTTGCATCTGTAGGCTCTGCGCCTTGAACTCAGCAAGCATCGGCTTGAATGAAACATCGACCTTCGTATTTTTGAGTTTCTGGTACAAGTTAATGTCCAGCCTCTCCAAACGCTGATCTAATGGAGACAATTGACTTGTTTGGATATTCCGCAGATCGAAAGCATAATACCAATTGGCCAGCTGAAGCGGAATTTTCTTCTCTGTCAACAACGTCTTCATAAACACATCATCACTTACGATAAGTGAGTTGAGTAACCCCTCTAAACCTTGAAACCAATAGGCATCCGTCTCATTTTTGGGCTTGAAAGAACCAACAATCTTCACCTTCAGCAGTTGGCTGCCTCCTGCGCCAGAAACCGAATAATTGAACACATCGCCGATGTGCAAATCATTCCGGTACAGAGCTTCATCTAAAACAACTGCCTCTAGAATACCGTTCTGCACTTGATCCGAAGCCATCTGGCCAATGGACCAATCAACGTGCTTATTCAGCTCGCTCCATGAGGTCAGCGCCATTTGTCGCCTCTTGCTGGGATCAACTTTCGATGCATCAACAGGAGTTATTTGAGCTGCCTTGATCGTATAGCTTTTGGCAAATGTTTCAACCGGAAATCCAATTTCTTGGGGAATTCCTTCACCTATGTACACATTGACGTCTTTCAGCTCGTCTAACCCTGCACGTTCCGTCCCAACCGCTTGATATCGCATAAGCACAGAGCCTGCTGGAAGTCCGCTGCTTTTCTCTTCAAGCGATTTGGCTACAACACGCTTCAGCGATCCGTCTGCATACATCGGTATGCTGGTGGTGAAAGCAACAGCCATAATCAAACCAAGTAATGTGCTGAGCGTCAGCCAGCGGGTATTCCACATTTTCCGAAATAAAAACCGCAGCATGGGGATAGACATTAGCGACCCACTACTTTCTGTCCGGCGGTAAGGCCTTTTACAATCTCTACATCCGTTGACGTCTGTTGACCGATTTCCACATCAACTTCTTTCTTATTCCCCTGAGTATCAACCACCTGCACATAATTCCGGCCCGAATAGGAACGAAGCGCAGCCAGAGGTATCGTTGTTGCGTTTTCTTTTCTTTGGGTAATAATCGTCACGCTAAGTGGTGTTCCCCGATTCAGACCTTTTGGGAATTCATCCAACTGAACGACTAAATATTGATCAATTGAATCTTGTTTGCCGTCTTGCCCGCCGCCCGGGTAGTTGCCGTTGTTATTCCCTGTCGCTTGCGGATTCGGCAGCTGCTTGACTTTCCCTTTGTGCTGTCCAGCAGAATTGATATCGACTTGGACATCCATCCCGATGGAGACTTTCTTCGCATCGTCTGCGCTTATGCTTGCGGCCACCGTCAATTCATTCAAATCCGCAATTGTTGCAACGGATTCCTCCGATTTCACCGTGTCGCCTTTCTTCGCTGTAACCGTTACAATCGTTCCGCTAAACGGTGCGAGAAGCTTCGCTTTGCTCACTTGCGTTTCTAGCTTCGTGAGTTCCTCCCGCTTCAGTTCAAAATCAATCTTCGCCTGCTCAATTTGCTCGGCCGACATTTCGTCCGCTTTTCGCAGCGTTTCGATCATTGTCAGCTCATCTTTGCGAGTTTCAAGCTTCTTCCGCTTCAAATCGCTATCCATATCTGAAACGTCAAGCTCAGCGACGGGCTGCCCCTTCTCAACCGTATCGCCATTTTTCACGAGAATGGCACTGATCCGTTTGGAAGTCATATCTTCGGAGAAGAACAGCTTCTCTTCCTGCAGCGCCATGAGACGCCCGCTCCCTCTTACTTTCGTCTCAAGTGTTTCTGTTTTCACCGTATATTCGGGTTTCTTGGAAAGCTTAGGCGGATTAATGCTCGGAAGCGCCTCTTCCTCCTGTTCCTTAGGCAGCAGAGAGCAACCTGAAGATAGTATAAGTGTAGTACCTATTAGTAGTGCAGTTACGGGCTTTCTCCAACTAGGAGATGAATTTCCCGTCCACCATTTCGTAAACATGATCGGCAACCTCCAAAATCGTAGGGTCATGGGTCGTCATACAAATTGTTACCTGCTCTGTCGCAATCATACTCCGGAAAACGGACATGATCTGTGCGCCCATCTGGGAATCCAGCTCTGCCGTCGGTTCGTCGGCCAAAATCAATGAAGGTCGATGCGCGATCGCCTTGGCAATCGCAACGCGCTGCTGCTCACCGCCAGACAGCTCGAAAGGACGATGGTACATTCGCTTACCAAGCCCAACGAGTTCTAGACAGTAAGCCACCCTTTCCTTCCACTCAGACCGAGGAACACCTGCCATGCGCAGCGCAAGCTCCACATTCTCCCAAGCTGATAACAGCGGCATTAAGGCATACGATTGAAAAATAAAGCCGATCTCTCTGCGGCGAACTAATGTTCGCTCATTGTCGTTTCCTAAATGAAAAGCATGATCCAGGAACATAATTTCTCCTTCATTAGGCTGATCAAGCCCCCCAATTAAATTCAAAAGAGTTGTCTTACCTGAGCCTGAACGGCCTTTGAGCATAACAAGCTGAAGCGGTTTGAGTTCCATCTCAATACCTTTGAGTACTTCTAATCGCTCGCCACCGACTTGAAAGGAGCGATGCACTCCCGTTACCGTTAGCAAAGGCGAATTTCGTTGTGCGTGCGAAGATGCTTGCATCTCGAAGAGGCTCATCTTCTCCTCTGTAGAGGTAGACTCAGCTGTGCTTTTTTTGCGGAACCAATTCGCCATATGGCACTTCTTCCTTTCATTTCCAAATCAGCCTGTATGATAAATTAGACGAAAGATCTTTTCAAAAAGTTCCATGAAACTGAAAATTTCCTGAAAGTTTTTGAGCACGAACGTTCTCTTGTATGAACCTATTAAAATATACTATCATTTGTAAATTATTGTCATGCAACAAAATACCTATTTTATCCAAAAAAGGACCATCTTGAAAGTCCTAACAGACTTTAAAGACGGTCCTTTTCTAAATCGACAGCTTCTATTCCATCGTCGTATTTCGGAGCACCATATGAATATGATCCTCCCAAACACCATGAATTTTCAAATATTTAAGCGCTAAGCCCTCATCATAAAAACCTAACTTCTCCACAACCTTCAAAGAGGCCTTGTTACGAGGCATGATATTCGCTTCTATTCGGTGCAGCTCCATGACCCCAAAAGCATAGTCAATCATTGCCTGCACGCCCTCAGTCATAAGTCCACGATTGACGAGACTTCCATCCATTCGGTAGCCCAGATGGCAGGATTGGAAAGCCCCTCTGACAATATTGCTAAGGGAAATTGACCCAATTATTCTGTCTTCGTATTGCATCCATACTTTCTGCAGTTGGCCGTCTTCGATCAACTTAACTTCTTTCTCAATTAAATCAGCCTGATACGACTTCGTATAATACAACTCATTGCGTGCAATCTCCCATTCCTTCAAAAAAGCCCGATTACGATTCACATAATCAAGCACCAGCTCAGCGGAAGTTGGATCTAAACGAACCAAGGACATTCGTTCTGTTTTACAAACCAGCTGCATATTTACTCCTCCTTAACCGTCGCGACTTCTTTTATTTGGTTATACAATGATACCCGCTTCCCTAAGCTGCACGCAACTCTCCTACAAAATGTGAAACTGCAGCATTCATTTGCAGGATTTTACCTCCCTTTGGGGAAGTTAAAAGAAGTAGCTTAATTAGAATTGCTTACAAAGAAGGAGAATACCGACATGATTGAAACAATCAAAACCTACTTGGAAGAGCAAAGGGAACAACACATAGAGGAATTGATGCAATTTCTGCGGATTCCAAGTATTAGTGCTGTTGCCGAACACCAACCTGATATGAAGCGCTGTGCAGAATGGGCAGCTGACTCCCTGAGAAAAGCTGGTCTGGAAAATATCGAAATTATGTCAACAGGCGGCCATCCTGTCGTTTATGCTGATTGGCTGCACGCAGAAGGCAAACCAACGGTGCTTATCTATGGACACTATGACGTTCAACCCGCTGACCCTATGGAGTTATGGGATACCCCGCCTTTCGAACCTGTCATCCGCGATGGCAAGCTTTTTGCCAGAGGCAGTACAGACGATAAAGGCCAACTATTGCTTTATGTCAAAGTGGTTGAAGCTTTCCTGCGCACACAGGGCAGTCTTCCAGTGAATGTGAAATTCTGCATTGAAGGCGAAGAAGAGATTGCAAGTAAGAACCTTCCTCCATTTGTAGAAAAGTACAAAGATAAATTACAGGCTGACGCTATCACCCTCTCAGATACTCAGATGCATGGCCCTGGTAAACCAGCCCTCATGTATGGCCTACGTGGTCTTGCAGGTTTTGAGATTACGATCGATGGAGCGAGTAGCGATCTGCATTCCGGGCTATTCGGCGGGGCTGTCCAAAATCCGATTCATGCTTTAACGCAGCTGCTAAGCTCTTTTCATGATTCCGAAGGCCGCGTAGCAGTGAATGGCTTCTATGATCGTGTCATTGAGCTTTCAGACAAGGAACGCGAAGCATTTAAACAAGTTGAACCTGATGAAAATAAAGTCCGTACGGATCTAAAGGTAGACAAGCTGTATGGGGAAAAAGGATTCTCGTTCTACGAACAAACAACATCTAGACCCACTTTGGAAATCACTTCGGTGAGCGGCGGTTTTCAAGGTGAAGGTATCAAACCGATTATCCCTAACCGTGCTTCGGCCAAAATTGCTTGCCGTCTCGTTGCCGCGCAAGTACCGGATGAAATTATGGAGGCTGTTGAAGCGCATATTCATGCGCAAGATTTGCCTGGCGTCAAAGTAACCCTCGATCGTCAATTGCGCGGCAATCCGTTCATTACGCCAATCGACGAGCCTGTGATGGTTGCGGCAGCGGAAGCCTATGAAGATACTTATGGCGTTTGGCCAGTCTATACGCGAAGCGGCGGGTCTATTCCAATCGTGGAAGTATTAGGCCGCGTACTTGATGCCCCTGTTGTTCTGCTGGGCTTTGGCTTGCCAGGTGAGAACCTGCACGCACCCAATGAGCATTTCCATTTGATCAATTGGGATAAAGGAACCGAGACAATCAGCCGTTTCTGGCTGAAGCTAGCTGCACGAAATGAGAAAGCATGAGAGGAATGAGCGAACACCATGAGCACAACAAATCTATCTCTTCGCGATGCCAATATGGAAGATCTCGCGGAAATCGTACGTATATATAATTCGACTGTCGCAGGACGTATGGTCACCGCAGATACAGAACCTGTAACGACAGTCAGTCGAGAAGGCTGGTTTCATGAACACTCCGCCGATTTCCGGCCCTTATGGGTACTGGAAAATGGCAGCGGGATATGCGGTTGGCTTAGTTTTCAATCCTTTTATGGCCGCCCAGCCTATAATGCAACGGCAGAAGTCAGCATTTACATAGACGAGGCTTGCCGCGGCCAAGGAATTGGCCGATACCTCATGGAGCAAGCATTGGAGGCTTGTCCAAAGTTAGGAGTCAAAACCTTGCTCGGCTTTATTTTCGGCCATAATGAACCTAGTTTGCAGCTTTTCCGTAAATTTGGGTTTGATAATTGGGCTCACCTGCCGGGCATTGCCGAGCTTGACGGAATCGAACGAGACCTGATTATTCTTGGTAAACGGGTAGGTTAGCAGCTACAGTTAGCAGCTACAGTTAGCAGTTACAGTTAGCAATGCGAATAGCGCTTCTTCCTCTTGTCAGCGACATGCTACCCGTCAACAAGATGGAAAAGCGCTATTTTTATTAAAGCTTGATTACCCCGCTAACCTTCGGATTTCAACGCCTCAACCTCAATCTCAATCATTAACCTAGGATCAATTAATGCTTTCACCTCAACCATTGTTGCCACAGGCTGAACTTCACGGAAATATTCCCCATGCGCACGACCAAATTCTTCCCATAAGGAAATATCCGTCACAAACATGCGAGTACGTATAACATCCGACATCGCGGCTCCAAGCTCCGAGAGCGCTTTCTCTATCGTCTCGAGCACGAATCTAGCTTGTTCATAGGCGTTGCCTTCGCCGACTACTTCCCCATTCTTCATTGCTGTTGTTCCAGCTACCTCAATCCGATTTCCTACCTTTATTGCCCGGCAATAGCCAACTGTGGGCTCCCAAGGTGAGCCTGTAAATACTCTTGTTCGAGTCATAGCTCAGTCAACTCTCCTTTTACAAATAAGATGCAAGCTTAGCACGCAGACCTTCTGTTACTGGCAAAAGTGGCAGTCGAAGCGTTCCCGATTCTATGATCTCTTGCTGTTCCAACAGCCATTTGAGAGGAGCTGGATTTGGCTCTTGGAAGAGAAGACGAATTAGCGGAAGCAATTCTTCAAAAAGCTCCTTGCTTTTCTCCTGTTGCCCTGCTAGAAAATGACGGTAAAACGCTACAAACCGCTCTGTCTCCACATTCGCAGATGCGCTCATTACCCCTTTTGCTCCACACAGAAGAGCTTCAAAAAGTAGCGTATCTTCTCCGCACAAAATCGGCTTCGAGCCCATTCTAGTTAGTTCCGAGACTACTTGCGTGTTAGGCGTACTGTCTTTCATTCCAATCACGCCATCGAGTTCGAGAATTGTCCGAACCGTATCCAGTTCTAATTTCACCCCTGTGCGATGCGGAACTTCATATAAAATCACAGGTACACCAACACTTGCAACTCGGCGAAAATGCTCAATGATCCCTTGCTGACTAGGTTTATTATAATACGGTACCACGATTAAAGTTCCGTCAGCGCCAAGTTTTCCTGCTTCCTCTGTTTTACGCACCGTGGACCGTGTATCATTCGTACCCGTACCGACTACGAGTGGTACCTGCACATGGGCTGCATCTCGAGCAGCTTGAGCTGTAGCAAACATCACGCCCAGCTCATCACTCGCAATCGTTGGTGATTCTCCTGTCGTGCCGTTAACAACGAGTCCATCGATCCCATCTTGGAACAAATTGTACGCATGATTATAAAAGGAGGCAGCATCCAACTCGCCCTCCTCGTCAAAAGGCGTAATAATAGGCACATATACACCATGCAAGTCCTTTTCTTTTAACATGTAAGCCATCTCCCCGTTAATTTGATGTTGTACATACACTTTAGCATGGATTCTTTCATCACAGTTAGCTATAATAAATGATACTACTCATCAATATTTTTGATAAAAATAAAGGGGGCTACCATGGACTTAACGTATTTTCGCACCTTTCGGGAGGTTGCTCGCAGAAAGAGTTTTACCAAAGCAGCAGAAGAATTAGGTTATGCGCAGTCCAGCATTACAATGCAAATTCAGAAGCTTGAGCGTGAGTACGGCGTTCCTCTTTTTGAAAGATATGGCCGGCAGCTGCGCTTAACATCCCCTGGTGAAAGCCTTCTGAAGCTCGCTGTACAGATGCTCGATCTCTATGATCAGTCCAAAGAAATGGTTGCAAGCCAGGTCACCGGAACTTTGACGATTGGGACGATTAACTCTCTTGCAGCCTATTACCTGCCTCCTTATTTACAAGCTTTGAAACAACTTTATCCTGGACTCAACATTCAGTTATATCCTGACAGCGAAGCTTCACTTATGACCAAAGTCAGAGAAGGCGATTACGATCTGGGTTTGCTTTTGGACCGATATCCTGCTGAGCCCCTCCTGACCTGTACGAAAATTAAAGAAGAACCTTTACTGCTCGTTGCTCCATTGAACCACCCGCTGACACAACTAGACCATATTGGACTTACCGATTTTCAACAAACTGAATTTATTGTGACAGAAGAAAGCTGCATTTATCGGGGCATGTTTGAAAAGTTGCTCAAAGATCACGCCATCCCGCTCCAAATCGGCTTCGAACTCGGTAATTTAGAGGCTATCAAACAATGTGTCATGAATGGACTTGGCATCGCGCTGCTGCCCAGGATTGTCGTTCAGAGCGAGCTCGATCAAAAAAAGCTCGTTTCCGTGCCTTTTTCACATGATGATTTAAAGTTGGATATCCAACTGCTGCTCCATCCCAAAAAGTGGATCTCCCAGCCCTTGCAAACATTTATCCAGTTATTAACCAGCCCAAAGGAATAATGAAAAAAGTGGAAATACTCCTGTYAATTTGTTCAAATGAGCTTACTATATCGGATTAGATGGAAAAATTTCTGCTATTCCCATCATTTTCTCATAAAAGGGGCAGCTGTGGCCGAATTAACTGCAAAATTGCTGTTATTTCATCCTTGAGCATAATTAAAGTGCCTCCGGCTAAAGCAAAAACATATAAATTATAAATAAAAAAGAAGCCCTCCTTATCGAAAAGGTAGGGCTTCTCTCATATTTCATTTGTCATCCAAAAACGGCGCCGCCGATGCGGTAACCAGTAGTAATTCTTCTACACGCCAAACGCAGCAGGATTCTCTCTCCATGAACGAAGTAATGCCATATCCTCGGCTTTGATTGCACCCTTCTCTAAAGCCACTTCAAGCAGCGTAGAGTAGTTGGAAAGCGTGTGAAGCGGCATCTCCGCAGCTTGGAAAGCATCCGTTGCTTTGTCCAATTGATAGGAGAAAATGGCTAGTACGCCTAGTGGAACAGCTCCCGCTTCTTTGACAGCAATCGCTGCTTTCAAAGAGCTTCCGCCTGTAGAAATCAGGTCCTCGATAACGATGACCTTCTGACCTGGCTTCACAGAACCTTCAATCAGGTTCTCTTTGCCATGGCCTTTCGCTTTATCGCGAATATAAATCATCGGGAGACCCAGCTTCTGAGCTACCCATGCAGCATGAGGGATGCCAGCTGTTGCTGTGCCGGCTACGACCTCTGCATCCGGGAACTTCTCTTGAATCAAGCTGACGAAGCCGTCAGCAATTACTTCACGAATAGCTGGGTGAGACATCGTCAGACGGTTATCGCAATAAATCGGGGATTTCAAGCCCGATGTCCATGTAAAAGGTTGTTGCGGCCGAAGAGAGCGGGCATAACGAATGACGGCTTGCTCAACCGTGCCGGTCAAGCCGATCTCTTCGTTCAGCACCGCTTGCGAGGTGCTGGTCAGCTGCGTCACGCCGATGACAATCGGGCGTGCATCGCCTGCGGCCAATCCCTTGTCGACACCCTCCAAGGTAGCAACCATCATGTCCTTGCCTCCGGCAGCATGGACATTGAACACATCCACACCTAGGCGCGTTACGCTTTCTGCGCCGCCTTTGACTGTGTTCGGAATGTCATGCATCTTCACATCGAGGAACACCTTATAACCGCGATCTTTGAGGCTCGCGACGAAGCCGGGACCTGCAGCATAGAACAGCTGCATGCCCACCTTCACGTAGCAAGGAATTCCCTCGAGCTGCTTCAGCAGCCCTTCGGCGCTTGCCGCATTCGCATAATCAAGAGCGACCATAATGCGCCCTGCAACATCTGTACGAGTTAATACTGACAAGTCCGTCACCTCTTTCTTAGACATGAACTGGCATTGCGCGTGAGGAGAAGTTGATCGCTTCGAGCATGTTAACGAGTGCTCTTACTGTGTCAAGCGATGTCATACAAACCACACCGTTCTCTACAGCTTCACGACGAATGCGGAAACCGTCGCGCTCAGGCGTTTTACCTTTGGTCAGCGTATTGACAACAAACTGCGCGTCCCCGCTGCGAATCAAGTCCAAAATGTTTGGTGAGCCTTCGCTCAATTTATGCACCGTTGTTACTGGAAGTCCTGCTTCTTCAATAGCTGTTGCCGTTCCGCCAGTTGCAATGATTTTATAGCCAAGTCGGTAGAAGCCTTTCAAGATTTCAATTGCTTCATCTTTGTCTTTGTCAGCAACAGTTACTACAACTGAACCGGCAGCTGGAATTTTCATGCCTGCACCGATTAAGCCTTTGTAGAGAGCCTTAGCAAAGTTCGTATCGCGGCCCATTACCTCACCTGTTGATTTCATCTCAGGTCCGAGTGTTGTATCTACACGGCGCAGTTTCGCAAAGGAGAATACCGGCACTTTCACAGAGACATAGCTATCTTCCGGCCATAGTCCGCTTTGGTAACCCATGTCTGTCAGCTTTTGTCCCATAATTACGCGTGTTGCCACGTTAGCCATCGGGATGTTCGTTACTTTGCTTAAGAATGGTACTGTTCTGGAAGAACGCGGGTTAACCTCGATCACATACACTTGATCGTTGTGGATAACGAACTGGATGTTTACCAAACCAACTACGTTAAGTTCCAGACCGATTTTTGTCGTAATCTCGATAATTTGCGTTTTAATATCATCAGATAGCGATTGCGGCGGGTACACAGCGATGGAGTCGCCGGAGTGAAYGCCAGCACGTTCAACGTGTTCCATAATCCCTGGGATTAAGACCGTTTCTCTATCACAAATCGCGTCTACCTCTACCTCTTTACCCAGCATATAACGGTCGATCAGCACCGGATGTTCCGGGTTGATTTTCACAGCATATTCCATGTAGCTTAGCAATTCTTCATCGGAGTAGACGATTTCCATCGCACGTCCACCAAGAACATAGGAAGGTCGAACGATGACCGGGTAGCCGAACTTCGCAGCTGTTCCAACCGCTTGATCCACCGATGTTACTGTACCGCCTGGAGGTTGAGCAATCGCAAGCTTGCTTAGCAGGGCTTCGAATTTTTTGCGATCTTCTGCCGTATCGATGCTTTCCAAATCGGAACCTAGAATGCGAACTCCTGCTTTGTGTAAAGGTGCTGCCAAGTTGATAGCTGTTTGACCACCGAATTGCACGATAACCCCGATCGGCTTCTCGCGTTCAATTACGTTCATTACATCTTCGAAGAACAATGGCTCGAAGTACAAGCGATCAGATGTATTGAAGTCCGTGGATACTGTCTCTGGGTTGTTATTGATAATAACAGCTTCGTAGCCAGCAGCTTGAATCGCCCATACAGCGTGTACCGTTGAGTAGTCAAACTCGATCCCTTGACCGATACGAATCGGACCGGAGCCAAGTACAACAACTTTCTCTTTCGTTGTTTCCGTTACTTCATCTTCTTGCTCATAAGTTGAGTAGTAGTATGGCGTCGAAGCTTCAAACTCCGCTGCGCAAGTATCAACCATTTTGTATACAGGTTTAATGTTTTGCTTCAAGCGATAATTTCTTACGTCCGCTTCGTTAATGAATGATGTGCAGCCTGCGAGCGTACGAATTTCAGCAATTGCGCGATCTGTGAAGCCTTTACGCTTAATTTCAAAGATCAGCTCATCCGTTAACTCACTCGCGGCAATTTCTTTCTCGTACTTGATCAAACCTTCAAGCTTGTTCAAGAACCACCAGTCAATTTTCGTCAAATTTTGCAATTGATCTACGGAATAGCCCCTGCGGAAAGCTTCAGCTAGTAAGAACAAGCGCTCATCATCAGGTTTTTGCAAACGGGATTCCAATGTTTCTTTATCTATAAGGTCTGTTTCCTTCAGGAACAACCGATGTACGCCAATTTCCAACGAACGAACCGCTTTATGAATCGACTCTTCGAATGTACGGCCGATGGCCATAACTTCGCCAGTCGCTTTCATTTGTGTACCCAACTTGCGGTTAGCTGCCGTAAATTTATCGAATGGCCAACGCGGGATCTTGGACACGATGTAGTCAAGTGCAGGCTCGAAGCAAGCATAAGTTTGACCCGTAACTGGATTCACAAGCTCATCGAGTGTGTAACCAATCGCGATTTTAGCTGCCATTTTGGCAATTGGATAACCTGTTGCTTTGGATGCAAGCGCTGAAGAGCGGCTTACGCGCGGGTTAACTTCGATGACATAGTATTGGAAGCTGTGTGGATCAAGCGCGTATTGTACATTACAACCGCCTTCGATGTTCAAAGCGCGAATGATTTTCAAGGAAGCGGAACGAAGCATTTGATATTCGCGATCCGACAACGTTTGGCTTGGTGCCACTACGATGCTGTCCCCTGTATG
>NZ_JBFTQB010000079.1:0-12118 GCF_056398785.1 Paenibacillus sp. 01T422
CTATGACACCCGGCAACCGACAAACCTTTGCAAGCAAAGGGATGCACGGTGCTAATTCTTGCGGAACCGCTTATAGAAAGCGAATCTGGGAGATAAGAGAAGGACATTGACAGTGACTTTCCATGGCCTTTCTCTGATTCCAGAGAAGGTCATTTTTGCATTTTCATACACCCACAATAAACCAATGAAGAGGAGTGAACAGGATGCCGATCAAGATTCCTGACAACCTGCCTGCCAAAGAAATTTTAAACCAAGAGAACATCTTCACCATGGACGAATCTGTCGCGTATCACCAGGATATACGTCCACTTCGCATTGCTTTGCTGAATTTGATGCCTACGAAAGAAACGACCGAGACGCAGTTGCTGCGCTTGATCGGGAATACACCGCTGCAGGTGGAATTCGTCCTTCTGCATCCGAAAACTCATACTTCTAAGAACACTTCCGTTGAACATTTGGAGATGTTCTATAAAACTTTTGACGATATTAAAGAAGAGAAGCTGGATGGCATGATTATTACAGGTGCCCCAGTCGAACAGATGGAGTTTGAAGATGTGAATTACTGGGAGGAGTTGACGCAAATCCTGAATTGGAGCAAAGAAAACGTCACTTCTACCTTGCATATTTGCTGGGCAGCCCAAGCGGGCTTGTATCATCATTTCGGGGTTCGTAAATTTGCCCTGGACAACAAAATGTTTGGAGTATTCCCACACACTGTCGAGGTGCCGAATACGAAGCTGCTTCGCGGTTTTGATGAAGTTTTCCATGTGCCGCAATCGCGCCATACGGACGTTCGTCGTGAAGACATTGTGCGATGTCCGGACTTGGAGATTCTATCTGAATCGGAGGAATCCGGTGTCTATATCGCGGCTACGCGTGACGGAAAGCATATTTTCGTAACAGGCCACTCCGAGTATGATGCGAATTCATTGAAATGGGAGTATGACCGGGATGTGAGCAAGGGACTTCCTATAGAGATCCCCAGAAATTATTACCCGAACAATGATCCTAGCAGACAGCCTTATAACACTTGGAGAGCCCATGCGAACCTGCTGTTTTCCAATTGGTTGAACTATTATGTATACCAAGCAACACCTTTTGAGCTTAATGCTAATATCAATGAAAGCCTGGCAAGTGCGCAACTGTAATTCGTACCCAAATCATGAGGAGGAACTCCCTTTGTTGAAAATCGAAAGTCGTCTCGCCCAAATTGGCTCCATCGAAGAACCTGTAACTGGAGCTGTCAGCTTCCCTGTTTACCAGGCTACTGCTTTCCGTCACCCGAAGCTCGGTCAAAGCACTGGTTTTGACTACGCGCGTACCAAAAGCCCAACTCGTAAAGTGCTTGAGGATGCAATCGCTCAATTGGAATCCGGAGATGCGGGTTTCGCATGTTCATCCGGCATGGCAGCGCTGCAAACGGTTTTTGCTTACTTTAGTCAAGGCGATCACTTGATTGTTTCCTTGGATTTATATGGCGGTACGTACCGTCTGCTTGAGAAAATCATGTCTCGCTTCGGTGTAACGGCTACGTATGTAGATACGAACGATTTGGACGGTTTGGAATCTGCGTACCGTTCGAATACCAAAGGGCTGATCATTGAGACACCGACGAATCCACTCATGATGATCACAGATATCGAGCTTGTATGTACTTGGGCCCGGAGGAAGGGCATCGTGTCCATCGTTGACAATACGCTTTTAACTCCGTATTTACAGCGCCCACTAGAGCTGGGTGCGGACGTCGTCGTTCACAGCGCGACTAAGTATTTGGGCGGACATAACGACGTTCTTGCCGGCCTGATTGTGACCAAGGGCAAGGAGCTTTCAGAACAGATGGCGTTCCTGCACAATTCGATTGGAGCCGTGCTTGGGCCGCAAGACAGCTGGCTATTGATGAGAGGGATGAAGACACTGGCGCTTCGTATGGAACGTCATGAGCAGAATGCAACAGCAGTCGCGAACTTCCTGCTGGAGCACCCGCTTATCAGTGACGTCTACTATCCGGCACTGGAGTCTCACCCAGGTCATGCCATTCAAAACAAACAATCGAGCGGAAACACAGGGATTTTCTCCTTTAAAGTAAGGGATGCCAGACTGGTTGAGCCCATTCTGCGCCACATCCAGCTTATCGCCTTCGCAGAGAGCTTAGGCGGCGTTGAATCGCTGATGACATACCCAGCTGTACAAACGCATGCGGATATCCCGCTTGAAATTCGTCAGCAAATCGGCGTGGATGACCGCCTGCTGCGCTTCTCTGTTGGGATCGAGCACCAAGATGATCTCATTGCAGATTTAGCGAACGCGCTCAGTCAAGCACAAGCTGAATTAGAAGGAGAATCCCTGTAATGAGCCATTCACCGAACGATAAACGCAAGCCTCACGGCAAATTCGCTACAAAACTCATCCACTTTGGCGCTGAAATTGACGAAGCTACAGGCGCTTCCAGCGTGCCCTTATATCAAGCATCAACCTTCCATCAAGCTGATTTGGAGGTTTCTCCGGAGTATGATTATACACGTTCCGGTAATCCTACCCGTCAAGCTCTGGAAGACTACATTACGGTTCTCGAAGGAGGAACGCGCGGCTTCGCCTTTGCTTCCGGCATGGCCGCGATTTCCTCGGCCTTCATGCTCCTTTCACAAGGAGATCATGTTATTGTGACGGAAGACGTGTACGGTGGTACATATCGATTGCTTACTACGATAATGAATCGGATGGGGGTCGAGTCCACATTCGTTGATATGACGGATATTGCTCAAGTTCGTGCAGCTCTGCGCTCTAACACAAGAGCAGTGTTCCTAGAAACACCTTCGAATCCGACACTCAAAATTACCGACATCGCCGAAGTGGCTGCTTTTGCCAAAGAACACGATCTGCTGACGATGCTGGATAATACGTTCATGACGCCTTACCATCAACGTCCAATTGAGTTAGGGATTGATATTGTGCTTCATAGTGCTACCAAATTCCTAGGCGGACATAGTGACGTACTAGCTGGGCTCGCCGTAGTTGCGAATGATAGCTTAGGCCGCAGAATGAAGCAGATCCAGAACGGCTTAGGTAATGTTCTTGGTATTCAAGATTCATGGCTGCTCATTCGCGGAATGAAAACTTTGAAAGCCCGCATGGAAGTGTCAGAGAAAAGCGCTCAAAGATTGGCGCAATGGCTATCCGAACAGCCGGACATTGAGGTCGTGTACTACCCGGGCCTTCCGAATCATCCACGTAGAGAGATTCATGAAAAGCAGTCCCTTGGCTACGGGGCAGTTGTTTCATTTGATGTAGGCTCCGGCGAGAAAGCGAAAAAGATGCTGAGCAAGGTGCGGATTCCGCTGGTAGCCGTTTCCCTTGGTGCTGTAGAAAGCATTTTGTCCTATCCCGCTATGATGTCTCACGCCGCGATGCCGAAGGAAGTTCGCCTGCAGCGAGGCATCACTGACGGTCTTGTCCGCTATTCGGTTGGTCTTGAAGACATCGAAGACATAATTGAAGATTTAGAGCAAGCGCTTCGCGGATAAACGTTCTGGAATTCCCAAAATAGTCATATTTGAAAAAGGTTCCTACCTATGAAAAGCAGCAATTTGCTGCTTTTTTGGCATGAGTATGGTACGATGAATGGATACGAGCCATCAGAAATTAAAGGAGTGAAGAGCTGTGAAACCGATCGATCGTATTTTAAATAAAGCACAATCAGGCGGGCGAATTGATGTAGAAGAGTGCATTACACTGTTCGAATCCGATCAAATAGAGAAAATTGGCGATACTGCGAATCAAATTATGAAAAAATGGCATCCGGATCCGATTACAACGTTTGTTATTGGCCGGAACATCAACTATACAAATATTTGTGATGTTTACTGCAGATTCTGTGCGTTTTATCGTGCACCAGGTTCAGCTGAAGGGTACGTATTGCCGGACGAAACTATTTTCCAGAAGATTCAAGAGACACTGGATGTGAATGGTACGGAGATCCTGATGCAAGGTGGTACCAATCCGAACTTGCCTTTCAGCTATTACACGAACATCCTTCGTGAGATTAAGAAGCGTTTTGACATTACGATGCACTCTTTCTCACCAGCTGAAATTATGAAAATGAAAGACGTTTCAGACGGATTATCCTTGGAAGAGGTAGTTCGCCAATTGCATGAGGCTGGACTCGATTCCTTGCCAGGCGGTGGCGCCGAAATTTTGGATGACCGGACTAGACGCAAAATCAGCAAGCTCAAAGGTTCATGGCGCGATTGGATGGACGTGATGCAAACCGCTCACAAAATTGGTATGCATACAACGGGCACGATGGTTATTGGTTTCGGCGAGTCGATGGAAGAGCGTGCGCTTCACATGCTGCGTATCCGAGATGCTCAGGACGACGTATTGATGCAGAAGCTTAATACGCCTGGTTTCCTCGCGTTCATTCCGTGGACGTTCCAACCGGATAATACGAATATGAAGGCGGAGAAAGTAACGCCTGAAGAATATTTGAAAACTTTGGCGATTAGCCGGATTATGCTCGACAATGTACCGAATTTCCAATCTTCTTGGGTCACCATGGGACCTGAAGTGGGTAAACAGACCCTGAGCTACGGCTGCAACGACTTCGGTTCTACGATGATTGAAGAAAACGTGGTATCAGCGGCGGGTACGACGCACAAAGTCAATGTGACTTCAACGCTGGACATCATTCGCCAAGCAGGCAAAATTCCTGCGCAGCGGAACACGAAATACCAAATTTTGCGTGTTTTCGACGACGTGAATGTGAAAATTGATAAAGATTTTGTCATGCAGAATTAATCTTCAGCGCATTAAATAAAGAAGCCTCCTCCCACTTGCATCGTGGTTGGGGGCTTTTCTGCATGAATTATCGCGCTTCCAGCAAAGGGGCAGTTTGGATGATCGTTTTGTTTTTACCGGTTTTCTTGGCTGTGTATAAGGATTGATCTGCGCCAGCGAAAAGCAGCTCTTTGGAGGTCCCTGGTTGGTACTCACTGAGTCCTATGGAAATGGTGACAGATTGCCCGTTCAGCTCTTCCTGCTTCATTTGGGAGATTTGCCAACGGATTCTTTCGAGTAGATCAAACACCACATCGGTGTTCTTTTCCGTGAAAATAATTGCGAACTCTTCACCGCCGTATCTGGCTACAAAATCATTGAGACCTACATAATTCTTCAAGGTGCTGCTTACTTTTTTCAAGACAGCATCACCCGCTCTGTGGCCGTAAGTATCATTGACTTTCTTGAAATTGTCGATGTCCAGCACCGCGATATGAATGCAGAAGTGACCCAGAGAATTTTGCATAATAAGCTCATCCAAGTATTCATGGAAAGTAATATGGTTGTACAAATCCGTTAGAGCATCTGTTTTGGAGAGTTTGTCCATGATAATATTTTTGATCAAAAGTTCCTGTTTCAATTCCGTAGTTATCTGCAAATTATTGAGGATCTCAACGCCGCGCTTAATAATTCCGAATGTGATAATCGAAATAATGCTCAACACCGGCAGTATCGTTAGGAGATCTATAAACGTATAATCTGCGAGTAAACGCAATTTTACAATAAAAAGAATAGAGAAGGAGACTAGTGATAAGGCTACTGAATAAATAATTTTGGAAAATTGCAGGTAAAAAATAGATACGAAAATCGGAAGCAAAATATAAAGGATAACTAGATTTATCTCAAAATTGAAGTAAATAATCGTGAATGATAGGATCGCACCGCCGCTAATGATTTGGTAATCCAGCTGCTTTTTATAGAATTTATTGGTCGCTTCTAGCACAAGCAGGATGAGGATCATGGGGAGGATGGAGATAATGAGATGGACTGACGTGTTCGATGTATCCCTCTTTGCGGTGAAAGAGTAGAGAAGTTCGAAAGGTAGTTGAAGCATAACAAGGAACCAGTAGGTGTTCAATAACATGCGGTTCCAAGCGTGTCTGTGCAGTTGGTATGCGTCTATTTGCATGGATACTCACTCCAATATGAGACTAAAGCACTATGATGACTATCATAGCATGAAAATTTGCGGGATTGGAATAACTTTACTTAAAGATTTGATAAAGAATACTGAAAGGAAATGGCAATTTGTTCGTTGTATATCTCCTACCTATCGACCATATACTCTTAAGAGGAGGATGTATTGATGGAAGGAGTGAGGGTATGGAGCTGTTTACTATCGTGATCATGAAGGTTGATGAGTCATATGTGYGTTCGCTAAGCGCTCAGATAGAACGTGAGCTGCAACTTTTACATATTGTTGAGAGTGGATGGACAATTGYATACGAATGGACAGAAACACATGCATATATCCGCCTTGAATCGAAGTTGACTGACAAGGAAAATTCAGAAGCGCGAGGCCAGATGATGCCGAATCTGGCTGGTGTTTTAGCCGATCACATCATCGCAGACAAAGAATCGAGTATTTTGCGTAGCTTGCTTATAAAAGAATTTAAGTATGAGGCCAAGGAAGATCTGGAAGCTATTGAAGGGTACTGTAAACCATCGGTTTATACAGAGACAGGGATAGATGACTCTCCTGTTCTTACCAACAGTTTTGGTATTCAGCGGCGAAGACAAGTATTAGTTGAGCAGCTTATGCAGGCTTTAGAAGAAACTTCAAGGCTCAGTTTGGATGGCTTCCTGCATTTCCGCTTGCAAGATTACACGGACGAGCTGCGGGAAATAGCGGAATATGCGATAGATGAATTTATGATGGATCGCCAGTACCAGGAATTTATTTCTCTTTTGCAATATTTTGTGTATATTCAAGAGGCCAAAATCCCCGTTGTTCATCTGATCCATAAAGGCGGTCATGAGTTCGTTATTTTGAATGATCGCATGGAGCTCATTGATGCCAATGAATTTGATGCTACTTTTAAGATGGAAATGTTGGAGAAGGACATTAATTTCGAAGATATGATCGTGAGCACGCTGATCACAGTATCTCCTGCAAATATCTATATTCACACCAGAGATGCTGACATGACGATAATTAAAACGATTAGGCAAATCTTCGAGGATCGCACTACGGTGTGTTCATACTGCCGAACATGTGACATTTATTTAGGGGAAGCGACAAAACAAGATCAACTATCCCCTTGACCTTGAACGAAGAGCCAATTATAATAGTGAGCGAAGGCGTTAATCAAAGACAAGAACTTTCTGCAAGAACTGCTCAGAGAGAGGAGACTAGGCTGCAATCTCCTTCAGTGAAACAGATTGTTTACCCCTTTGTAGCCGTGTTGTGGAATTCGGCCTGACTTGCAGGCTGTTAGTATACAGCACCGGAATCATTCCCGTTACCGAATGCTGATGAGGATTCGCCATGCTCTGAGTAGACATGAAGCGAATCGAACTAGGGTGGAACCACGAGCTGAGCGCACTCGTCCCTTTTGGGATGCAGTGTGCTTTTTTGCGTTCAATCACATATACAGGAGGAACGAAAATGGTTGTACAAGTGAAATTACCAGATGGCGCAGTGAGAGAGTACGCAGTTGGAACGACCATTGAGCAAGTGGCGGAATCCATTTCTTCCGGACTGAAGAAAAATGCGGTAGGCGGTAAAGTGAACGGAAAATCAGTTGATTTGTCGTTCGCTTTGGAACATGATGCTGACGTTGAGATTTTGACCCTCGACAATGAAGCGGGTTTGGAAATGTATCGTCACAGTACTGCTCACTTAATGGCTCAAGCTATTAAACGCATCTACGGCGAAAAGACTGTAAAATTAGGAATTGGACCTGTCATTGAAGATGGATTCTACTACGACATCGATTTGGATACCCCGCTGAATCCAGAGGATTTGGTGAGAATCGAGAAGGAAATGGAACGCATCTCCAATGAGAACCTGGCGATTACTCGCCGCGTGGTTTCTCGTGAGGAAGCAATTCGCATCTTCACTGAGATGGAAGATCCGTACAAACTTGAATTAATTCGCGATTTGCCGGAAGATTCCGTGCTCACTATTTATGATCAAGGTGAATTCTTTGATCTATGCCGCGGACCGCATTTGCCATCCACTGGCAAGATTAAAGCATTCAAACTGTTAAGCGTAGCAGGCGCTTACTGGCGCGGAGACGCAAAAAACAAAATGCTGCAGCGCATCTACGGAACTGCGTTCCCTAAAAAAGCACAGCTGGATGAGCATTTGCATTTGCTCGAAGAAGC
This sequence comes from Paenibacillus sp. 01T422, assembly GCF_056398785.1. Lineage (NCBI taxonomy): Bacteria > Bacillati > Bacillota > Bacilli > Caryophanales > Paenibacillaceae > Paenibacillus > Paenibacillus sp. 01T422. The sequence continues at coordinate 8,164 of NZ_JBFTQB010000079.1, forward strand.
GAAAAAACGTGACCACCGTAAGCTCGGTAAAGAGCTTAAAATGTTCGCGTTCTCCCGCGAGGTTGGTCAAGGTTTGCCGCTTTGGCTGCCAAACGGCGCCAAATTGAGACGTACAATGGAACGCTACATTGTAGACTTGGAAGAGCGCTTAGGTTACCAGCATGTTTACACGCCGGTTCTTGCCAACGTTGAACTGTACAAAACATCCGGTCACTGGGACCACTATAGCGAGGATATGTTCCCAAAAATGGTCATGGACAATGAAGAACTTGTCCTTCGTCCGATGAACTGCCCGCATCACATGATGGTTTATAAGAGCGATATGCGCAGCTATCGTGATCTTCCAGTTCGTATCGCAGAGCTTGGTACTATGCATCGTTACGAAATGTCAGGCGCATTAACGGGTCTACACCGTGTTCGCGCTATGACACTGAATGATGCTCATATCTTCTGTCGTTTGGATCAAATCAAAGAAGAATTCTCGCGTGTAGTTACCTTGATCCGTCAAGTATATGCTGACTTCGGCATTACTGACTACCGTTTCCGCCTTTCTTACCGCGATCCTAAGGATACTGAGAAGTATTTCCAAGATGATCAAATGTGGGAAACTTCCCAACGCATGTTGCGTGAAGTTGTTGAAGAGTTAGGACTTCCGTTCTACGAAGCTGAAGGGGAAGCCGCATTCTACGGCCCTAAACTTGATGTTCAAATCAAAACAGCGCTTAAGAAAGAGGAGACTCTTTCCACGGCTCAGATTGATTTCTTGCTTCCAGAACGTTTCCAATTAGAGTACACAGGAGAAGATGGCCAGAAGCATCGTCCAGTTGTTATTCATAGAGGAATCATCTCGACTATGGAACGGATGACAGCTTTCTTGCTGGAAAATTTCGCAGGTGCCCTTCCAACTTGGTTGATGCCGGTACAAGCCAAAGTCATTCCTGTATCGCCTGCTTTTGAGGAATTCTCAAATAAGGTGACTGAGCGTCTATTGGCTGCAGGTATTCGTGTCGAAGCGGATAACCGCAATGAAAAGCTGGGTTACAAGATTCGTGAGGCACAGCTGGAGAAAATTCCGTTCATGCTCGTTGTCGGGGAAAATGAAGTAACGAACGAAAGTCTATCTGTCCGCAAACGCGGTCAAGGGGATTTGGGTACACATCCGATTGATCAAGTTATCGGCATGATCAATGAAGAGATCAGCAAAAAACTATAATCGCACACAAAGGAAGCAGAGAAGAGCCATTCTTCTCTGCTTTTTTTGTTTTCAAAATTAGGCATTTTGGTATGTATAAGGGAACGCAAAGGGGGCATTTTAATCAGTGAGTCTGCATATGGAGGTTTAATTCTGGAATGAACTGGACAACCTGCAATAGTAGGGGAGGTATCAAAACGATGTTTACTGCGTTATTTACTAAGCCCAAATGGCTTGGAGCCTGGATGATCATGAATGTTTTGATTGCGCTTTTCGGACAAGAAACAAGAAACACGGCAGAAACCGTAAGCCATATACAAGTGCCGCATCAAATGGATACTCCGAGCAATTCGGAACCTGTTTCTGTACCAGTAACACAAGATCGTGAGCAACAAATCAATTATCGCTATGTGCCTAAACTGGACTCGGATTTGTCCAAACTTAAGGCGGTTGAAGTGACGGCTACCGGATATTATGCAGGTAAAGAATCCACAGGTAAAAATCCGGATCATCCTGAGTACGGGATTACCTTCTCTGGAATCAAAGTAAAGCGCGACGACAAAGCCTTATCAACCATCGCTGCAGACACGAAAGTCTTTCCACTCGGCACGGTCTTGTTTATCCCAGGGTATGGGTACGGGGTAGTTGCCGATACAGGAAGCGCGATTAAAGGGAAGAAAATTGACTTGTATTTTGATACGAAAGATCAGGTCTACAAGGAGTGGGGCAAAAAAACCGTTAAAGTATTTATCGTCAAGCAGGGGAATGGCAAGGTGACTGAGCTCATTTGGAATCAGTTGAAGGATGAGATCCTGTCTCCAACCAAATCGTTATAAAATTTGTTCGGGCCAAATTTTTCCATCATAAAAAATCCTGTTTGGGAAACGATATACATACAGGAGGTGATTGAACATGGCTAAGAACAAAAACAACAAGAAAGCAGCACAAGACGTAGAATTCGCTACGGAAACTGCGGTACCTAACAAGCAGCAACAAACGAATACACAAAACCAAAACAAATAATGAATAACCATAGCAATAGGGATGTAAGAAAGCAGGGACCTCTAAGGGTCTCTGCTTTTTTATTTCTTTTCATCGTCGCCTATTTTCGATATAATGTAGCAAAATCTAACATTTGCCCATCTGGGAGGAGTGCCAATTGCTTATGCAGGCAGAGACGAAACTGAAAGCTTGGTTGTATGGTCTTATTCTCATCGGTATTGCCGTAAGTGTAATCGCTTTATTTTCAACATCAATCTGGTTTACGGCTGCAGGGTTGGCTGTTTTTTTGTTTTTAGGGATATTAACCATCGTTATGAATAAGGCCTCAAGCGCTTCACTCCACTCTGGGAAGGAGCAGCAGGAGCAATTCCGGACGTTTATTCAGGAGTCGCAGGTAGTTGCGGATCGCTTGGCAGCGGCAGTGGAAGAAGTGAATCGCTCTATCAGTCAACTGCTGCACATTGCGGATGCATCCATTCAAGGGGAAGAGGATTTGAAAGCTCGCAGCGATCAAGCGGTTGGACAGTTGCAAGAAGCTTTCGCGGCGATTCAGCAGGTGGCGGCAGCAGCCGACCACATTTTAGATTCATCGGTACATATGCACAAAGAGAGCGAACAGACCAAAGATACGGTAGTTGATGTGTGCCGCTCCCTGAATGCCACAGACGAAGTCATGAGTGATTTGCATATCAATAATGATACGATGCAGCGTAAGATTCAGGATCTTACGAGCCATACTTCCAAGATCGAAGAAATCAATACGTTCATTGCGGAAGTGGTCTCTCAGACATCGTTGCTTGCCCTTAATGCTTCCATTGAAGCCGCAAGAGCAGGTGAGCAAGGGCGTGGGTTCTCGGTTGTTGCGCAGGAGATCAAGAAGCTGGCTGCGCAAAGCCATGATGCGGTTACGAAATCCTCGGAAATTTTGACCGCTATTGAGAGTGGCGTTGCGCAAGTGGTAACAGCCGTTGCAGAAGAAAAGAAGTCAGTTGCGCTAGGGATTAGCGAAATGAAGGTGATGAAAGAAAAAATCGATACGATTTTCTCTCTGATCCTTCATGTGAACAACCTCGTAGCAAGTACGACAAGCTCAACCAAGACGCAGTCCACCTTAGTAACAGGGACGAGGTCCTCGTTGGGACAAGTGGTAGAACTGATGAACGAAACCATGGATAGCGTGGAGAACACACTTATGCAAATGAAAAAGCAGCGCCAGGAAGTTTCGATGCTGCAGCACATCAATCAAAATCTGGATCGCTCCTCGACAGAGCTTATCCAAGCCATTCAAGCGGTTGGTTTGCAAAATACGAAAGGGACAACAAACGTCAATATCCAAGAGATGAAGCAGCTGCTTAGCTCCCTTGTGCTCAAAGCTGACATCACTTCCCTAGTCGATGGGGATCATGCCGCTCAATTAGGCGCAGTTTTGAAGAAAACGGATGGTATTGAGGCGATCTGGTCGAACCGAGCGGACGGGACGTTCATCTTTTCACTGCCTGAAGCCGGCCTTGTGAATGGAAAGGGGCGAGAGTGGTGGAAGCGGGCGATGGACGGTGAACTCTTTGTTTCGGAGGAATACGTGTCAGCTATTACGAAAAAACCGTGTATTACCTTATCTAAAGCGATAATAAGTGACACGGGAGTCCCTATCGGTGTCGTAGGAATCGATTTAATCTTGAAATAATGGTTCTCAAAACCATTGTTTTAGTGTAAAATAAGATTACTGTTATGAATGTTAACATGGAGAGATAGGTGAGTGAC
>NZ_JBFTQB010000080.1:0-16527 GCF_056398785.1 Paenibacillus sp. 01T422
TCTTCGTCACGTCCGTGCCTGATGCGATCATTGAATCCGGGAAAATCGACGGCGCCGGCGAATTTGGTATTTTCGTCAGATTGGTGCTGCCGCTTTCACTTCCGGGACTGGCTACGATCGGCTTGTTCAGTACGTTAGGGTACTGGAACGATTGGTTTAATGCACTGCTCTATATCGATTCACCTAATCTCGTGCCATTGCAATCAATGCTGATGCGGATCGAGAACAGTATGCAATTCTTGCTGCAAAATACAAGCAATCCCTCCATTGGTGTGGGCTTGCTACAATCGCTGCCGCAGGATACGTCGCGAATGGCGATGGTTGTGCTTGCAACCGGACCGATTATCTTCGCTTATCCGTTTTTCCAACGGTACTTTATTCAAGGTTTGACCATTGGTGCAGTGAAAGAGTAACAGAGGCGAATTCATACAACATTTGTTAATCATAACTATTTTGGAGGAGTTACCATGGAACAATTCAGACTGCCGAAAATTCCAATGCCAAAGCTGGAATTGCCACAGGCGATTCAAGAGGTATTAGCGGAAGCCGAAGAGAAGCTGGCGCATCGTCCGAAGCTTCTACAATTATTTAAAAACTGTTTCCCCAACACGTTGGAGACGACAACGAAGTTGATGGAGGACGGAACGACATTCGTTATTACGGGAGATATCCCAGCCTCCTGGCTGCGTGATTCCGTTGAACAGGTGATGCACTATGTGCCGTTTGCCAAAAACGATCCAGATCTTCAGCGCATTCTGAGCGGATTGATTAAAAAGCATATGCAATATATTCACATTGACCCTTATGCGAATGCTTTTAACGAATCGGCGAACGATTGGCATTGGAACAAAGCAGATAAGACGGATATGTCGCCATGGGTGTGGGAACGGAAATTTGAACTGGATTCTTTGTGCTTCTCGATGCGTCTGGCTTACGCTTATTGGAAGGAAACGGAGCTAACGGATATCTTCGATGCCGGCTTTAAAGCTGCGATGATCAAAATTTATGAGCTTTTCAAGACGGAACAGCATCACTTCGAGCAATCTCCTTACCGGTTTACCCGGAATAACGGAATTCCGACGGATTCGCTGCGCAATAACGGGCTAGGAATGCCGGTGAACTACACAGGTATGGTTTGGTCCGGTTTCCGTTCCAGTGACGATGCTTGCGATTTCCATTACAACATACCTGCGAATATGTTCGCGGTTGTAGCGCTGCGTCATATGCAAGAATTCGCGGAGTGGGTGTTCCGGGATATCGACTTCCTGAATGACCTGAAAGCACTGGAAGCGGATATTGATCACGGGATTAACCTTTATGGCATTTATCGCCATCCGGAGTTTGGCCCGATCTATGCTTATGAGACCGACGGCTTCGGCAATTACTGTTTGATGGACGACGCGGGAACACCAGGACTCATGTCGATTCCGTATCTGGGTTATGTAGCTGCTGACGATCCGATTTATCAGAACACAAGACGATTCGCGCTCAGTAAGGAAAATCCGTTCTATTTCGAAGGTAAAGTGGCAAAAGGGATCGGCAGTCCGCATACACCGGACAATTATATTTGGCATATGGCTTTGTCCATGCAAGGAATTACGGCCTCCACAGCAGAAGAGAAGATAGCGATGATCGCCATGCTCGAAGCGACAGACGCAGACACCGGATTCATGCATGAAGGCTTTCATGTTGATGATCCAACCATTTTTACGCGCAAATGGTTCGCTTGGTCGAACAGTCTGTTCTCTCAACTCGTGTATAAAGCGATGAAGGATGGCTTGCTATGAGCCTGAGTCGTCCTGTCGTCATTTTCTACGATTCGGAGTTTCCGATCAGCGCTTCACTTGAAGTTCCAACCGCAGAGCTTGCTGCGCAAGGTGCAATCCTTGCAAATGCTGATTCACTTGCCGAAGTGCTTCGGCAAGCGAAGGGAGGGTGCTTCGTCAATCTGCACGCTCCGTATTTCCCGAAATCCGCTTGGCAGGAAATTCTAGCGTTCTTGAAACGCGGCGGTGGACTGCTAAGCGTTGGCGGCGCAGCCTTCAAGCGGCCTGTTCGCAGGGAAGCCGACGGCTGGCAGATGGAAGCAGAACAAACTGCTTACCATCAGCAGTTATTCATTCATGAGATGCTCCGGGTCGAGTCGAGCCCTATTCTCAGCTATGCGGCTTTAGACACTATACCGCTGCTGAAGGGACAAGAATCCATGTTCGTGATAGCCGACACATGGAACATGGTGCCGCATACGACGCGCAACAGTGATTTGCCTCAGCAAATGGGTGCTGCAGGAACGATGAGCACGCAGATTTATCCCCTCATGAAGGGCATCAGCAAGGAAGGTCGCGAGGTCGCTGCCCCTGTAGTTCTATGGGAGAACTCCCGCGGCGATTATGTGGGTTCGCGTTGGCTATTTGTCAATGTCCCACTGAGTGCAGGGTTCTGGAAGGATGGCGGAGCTCAGGCGTTGCTCGCATGGGCGGCATTTTGCGCAAAAGGGGTTACGGAGCTATGGATCAAGCCGAATTATGCCAGCTACGAGCCTGGCGAGCATGCAGTGCTGACGCTTCAAACGCAGCTTATGGGAAGGAACGGAACAGGTTCCGGAACGGAATTCAAAGCCGCTTCTCAATCATGGAAGTTTGATCTAACTGTAGAGCGCGAAGATGGGGCTGGGGCCAGCTGGACGCATCAAGTGACAGCTTCAGTGAACAAGGAATTCAATATTGTACGCATTCCAGTGCCATTAACGATTGAGCGCGGTTTGTATCGTGTAACGTGTGTGGCCGAGGCTGAGGATGGAGAGAGACGTGTACTTCGCCAAGGCTTTTGGGGCTACGACCCCATTCTCCTAGCCGAAGGCAGTCCAATCACGTGTGATCGCGATTATTTCATCAAAGATGGACGTCCGCTGCCCGTAGTCGGCATGACGTATATGACATCCGATGTCGCTCGCAAATTTCTGTTCCTGCCGAATGCGGACGTATGGGACCGGGATATGGCCCAGATGGCGAAAGCAGGGATCAACTGGATTCGAACGGGCATTTGGACGGCGTACCGTAATATCATGCAGGTGGATGGCCATGCTTCCGAAGAAGTGCTGAGAGCAATCGATGCCTTCTTCTTGACGGCTAAAAGGCATAATCTGCAAGTGACGTTTACGTTCTTCTCCTTTACACCGGAGACCTGGGAAGGCGTCAATCCGTATTTGGATCCCCAAAGTGTAGAAGCGCAGAAGCGGTTTATCCGCTCCATTGTGTCGCGTCACCGTGAGTCTACGCACGTAGACTGGGATCTGATCAATGAGCCATCCATGTTTGATCCGGCACAGATTTTTGCGAATGGGCCTCGTTCCAGCCGGGACTCTTTCGAGCAGGCTGCTTTCACAGCTTGGCTCAAGCAGCGTCACGAAAGCATTACGCTCCTTCAAGAGCGGTGGAATATGTCGCCGGAGCAGCTGCCGACATTCGAAGCGGCTGTTATTCCTGAGGCGGACGAAATCAACTTTGACGTGCAGGATATGCACCGGGCCAAAAAGGGAACCCGCTGGCTCGATTACTGCTTGTTCTCGATGGACATGCATAATCGTTGGGCGAAGGAGCTTTACGATACGATCAAGGAAATCTGTCCGAATCACCTTGTGGTGGTCGGTCAAGACGAGGCGCTTGGCGCGCAGCGGCCTTCCCCATTCTTTTACCAGGAGGCTGTCGACTATACGACTGTTCATTCGTGGTGGTTGAACGACAACCTCGTTTGGGACGGTATTTTTGCCAAAACACATAACAAACCTAATGTCATTCAAGAAACAGGAATCATGTACGTAGAGACGCCAGATGGACGCGCCAAACGTTCGGAGAACGAGCTGCGGGATTTATTCAAGGATCGGACGCTGGAAGACATTGCCGCGATTTTCCCTTATTCGAACGATTTCTCGAACCGGAAATTGGCTTTCGATGCCACCACGCGAATGATTCGCGTGCTAGCACATCAGATGAATATGCCGCTGCGAGCGGCTTCGGAGTATCATCTGGATGTGCTTATGGACCAACCGCCGAAGCTGATTCTGCTTCCTAGCGCGCATAATATCGATGAGCAGGCTTGGCATAAGCTGCTAGATATCGTCAAGACTACAGGGGCGACGCTGCTTGCAACGGGTCCAATTAGCCTTGACGCCTATTGGAAGCAAACGCCGCGATTAACCGATGCACTTGGAGAAGCGGAGCTTCAGAATGTGCGCCGGGAAGAAATGCTGCTGCTGCAAGGCGCCAAGCTGCCAGTATCCTTTGGCCAGCGCCGCATTGCTGAGGTGGTTAAAGAAGTGCGCACCGCGAGCGCGGGTTCATCCGCTCGCGATGGCAGCCGGGGAGATGCGGTCGTCGAGATTCCGCTTGGACGCGGCAAGCTGATTTGGAGTCCGCTCCCAGTTGAGCTGAACGAGCGGACGGATACAGTGCTTGAGCTGTACCGCTATGCGATTCAGGCGGCAGGCTGCGAAAGCGGTTTGCAATGGAAGCAAGGCGGCGATATCGCTGGCGTATACGGAAGGAAGCTGCGTTATAAGGAAGGTTTCCTATACGTATTCGTATCCGAATTTGCTTGGGATGAGAACATTGAGGTGGAAGATACGGATAGCGGAGCCACCTATACTTTTACCTTGGAGAAGGAGCGTTCCGTGCTTTTTGCAGCAAATTCTGCGGGTGAAATTATTTCCGTATACCGACCGGATGAAGTTCAAATTGAGAGGAGCTAAGACCATGAGTGCCAAACGAACAGCTCATATCATATGCAGATTGGACATCAAGATGCTAGGAAATACGGCTCCGTAGCCAAAATCGGCTATTTCCCGGATACCTTCGGGCTTGTAGGCCAAACGCCGCAATTGATGCAGCAGTCTGGTATTACGAACGCGTTTTTCGGCCGTGGCGTAAAGCCTACCGGTTTTAACAATACTGTCTCTGATGGCGATTATGAATCATCCTTCTCTGAATTGATGTGGGAAGGACCGGATGGTTCTAAGGTTCTTGGCATTCTTTTCGCGAATTGGTACTCGAACGGCAATGAAGTTCCTGTGGATCTCGAAGAAGCTAAGGTTTATTGGGAGCGGAAGCTGTCGGATGCTGAGAAATACGCTTCGACCAGCGAACTGCTCTTCATGAATGGCTGCGATCATCAACCGATTCAGCTTGATTTGCCTGAGGCAATTCAGGCGGCACGTGAGCTGTATCCAGACACGGTATTTATTCATTCGAATTTTAACGACTATTTGGATTCCGTTCAGCGTTCATTGAATCATGAGCTTTCTACGGTAAAAGGCGAGCTTCGCAGCCAACGCACGGACGGTTGGTCGACGCTGGTGAACACCGCTTCGGCGCGTGTTTATTTGAAGCAGATGAATCAGTTAGGGCAAGCGATGCTGGAGAAAGTCGCTGAACCACTGGCAGCTTTGTCACATGCCGTTAGAGTCGGGGAGAAATACCCGCATCATCTGTTCACTTATGCTTGGAAAACGCTCATGCAGAACCATCCGCATGACAGTATTTGCGGGTGCAGCGTCGATGAAGTGCACCGCGAAATGGTTACTCGCTTCGAGAAAAGCCGGCACGTGGCGGAAACGATTGTGGAAGATAGCACGCGCGCACTTGCAGAAGCGGTTGATACGACATGCTTTGCGGAAACAGGCGCGGATGCATTGCCAGTCGTAGTTTTTAATACGACAGGTTGGGAACGTACTGGCGTTGTCACTATCCAGCTTGATGCGCTTCGTCTGTATTTCCGTGACGGTTATAAACTCGAAGAAGCAAGCCGACTTGCTAAGGAAGCGGATCTAACTGGGCGTATACTCGTGGACGAGCAGGGAACTGAGCTTGCATGCACCGTGGAAGATCTCGGATTGCAGTTCGGCTACGATTTGCCGGATGACAAGTTCCGTCAGCCGTATATGAGCCGCAAGGTGAAGCTGACTTTTGAGGCGGAGAACGTTCCTGCCTTAGGTCTGAAAACGTATGCTTGGGTGAAAAAGGAGTCGACAGTTGCGGGGGCCTCCCTACTTACGGGAGAGCGTGTATTGGAAAATACCGCGCTGAAAATCGCAATTGCGGATGACGGATCTTTTACACTTGTAGATAAAAAGAGTGGCCGTACGTATAGTGATTTGGGTGTATATGAGAATACCGGGGATATCGGTAACGAATATATGTACAAACAGCCGGACGGCGAAACGCCGCTTACGACTAAGGGGACTGCCGCGCAAATTCGTGTGCTGCAAGATACGGCTTATCAAGCTGCTATCGAAATCGTTCACGAATGGGTCATCCCTGCATCAGCCGATGAGAAGCTGGATGAAGAGCAGCGCGATTTGGTCTACTTTCCGCATCGTAAAGCACAGCGTTCCACGCGTATGGTGCCTATGACCATCCGTACGGTTGTGTCTTTGAGCCGTGGCGGGCAAGGGGTAGAGATTGAAGCGACATTCAACAATCAGGCGAAAGACCACCGTCTGCGGATGCTTTTCCCAACGGATTTGAACACGAATGTTCATCAGGTGGATTCCATGTTTGAAATCCCGCAGCGGGGCAATAAACCGGCAGCGGAATGGGAAAATCCGAGCAATACTCAGCATCAGCAGGCTTTTGTTGATGTCAGTGAAGCGGGAGATGGCCTTGTTGTTGCGAATCTCGGTCTGAACGAATACGAAGTTCTGCAGGATGGTCGCAATACGATTGCTGTAACCTTGCTTCGCGCGGTTGGCGAGCTTGGCGATTGGGGCTTGTTCCCTACGCCGGAAGCGCAGTGTTTAGGGGAGCATACCGTTCGCATGGAGATCATTCCATACAGTGGTGATCAAAACATGCAGTCTGCTGCCTATTCGGAAGCATACCAGTTCCAAATCCCGTGGACGTTAAGTCAGACGGGTGTTCACGCGGGAAGCATTGCGCCAACGTATTCTCCATTTGCGTGGGAAGGCGGAGATATGGCTTTCTCCTCGCTGAAGATGAATGAAGGCACGGGCGATCTGCTGCTGCGTTGGTACAACATGCGATCTCAAGCGGCTGAATTGAAGCTCAATGCTAATACGCCGTATTACTATTTCTACAAGAGCACGATTTTGGAAGAGCACGGTGAGCGTGTAGATACGGATGCTTCAGGGCGTTTGACGCTGCCGGTTGGGCCTTGCGAAATTGTGACGATTGGGATTTCTAGCTGAGTAAGATAAATGGTGGAGAGCTGATTGGAAAAGAGCTAAGCGCGGTTTTATGCGCTTAGCTCTTTTTTATGCGATAACGTTGCTGCGCGAGAGGGGAGTGAGGGCGCTTTCATAGATAGAAGCGACTGCTCACACTATCAGCGCTCAGCAGAGTAACAGCAAAATCTACCGTTAATCCGCGCCTCGGCGGTCTGGTGAATGAAATAACGCCAGAAGCTGCATCTAAATCAGCTTCAGCGTGCGAAATCTGGTAGAACTGAGCAGATTAGCGGTAGAAATTCCAGCTAATGGCCAAAAAACTGCTCAGCAGCGGAAAGTAGCAGCAGTAATTGGCGTTATCTGCAAGTAGTCGATGTCGGATCGGAGCCGGCGCACCATTTCATCAGCCGTTGCGGACAACTGGCTCAGCAGCAGAAAGTAGCAGCAGTAATTGGCGTTATCTGCAAGTAGTCGATGTCGGATCGGAACCGGCCCATCATTTCATCAGCCGTTGCTGACAAGTGGTCACTCAGCCGTTCATCAGCTGCCTATCAACTGTCCATCAGCCATCTACCTGCTGCCCACTCAGCTGCCAGATCGATGGAACTGCTCACACCGGCAGCGCTCAGCCGAGTAACAGCAATATCTACCGTTAATCCGCGCCTCGGCGGTCTGGTGAATGAAATAACGCCAGAAACTCCATCTAAATCCGCTTCAGGGTGCGAAATATCCAAAAACTGACCGGATTAGCGGTAGAAATTCCAGCTAATGGCCCAAAAGTGGCTCAGCAGCGGAAAGTAGCAGCAGTAATCGGCGTTATTTACTAGTAGTCGGAGTAGGGGGGAGGGGTAGTTGTAGGAGTAGGGGTAGGAGTAGGAGTAGGAGTAGGAGTAGGAGTAGGAGTCGGAGTAGTGGGGAGGAGTAGGAGTAGGAGTAGGGGTAGGAGTAGGAGTAGGAGTAGTTATAGTAGTTGTAGTCAGAGCCGGAGTAGGCCCGCCGTTGCTCCACCAATTTCCGCCAGTTGTCCTCCAGTTATGCACCAGTTCTCCTTCAGCTGTCCAGCAGCAGCCCATTCGATCTCCACCAATTTCCGCCAGTTGTCCTCCAGTTATTCACAAGCTCTCCTTCAGCGTCCAGCAGCAGCCCATTCAAGCTCCACCAATTTCCGTCAGCTGTCCATCACCCATCCACCAGTCCTCCAGCCACCCACTCATTCCCCAGCAGCAATCATGCGTGCTCTTGACAGAGAAGCTTCTTTTTCTCATCGGAAGCATCATAAGCAGAAAGAATAGACGTTAGCAGCCCAGGGAAACGTATTTCTAAATCCTCTGTTCGTAGTGAAACAAGCCGCTGGGTGCCTTGTACGCGAATATTCACGACACCAGCTTCTCTTAAAGTTCGAGCGTGGTGAGACATCGTTGATTTGACAACAGGTACTTGGAAGTCACCGCAAGCTTGTTCGTTCAAAGTGCTGAGTTCAGAGACGACATATAAACGTATAGGATCACTTAAGGCATATAAGACGGTGGACAAATGAATGTCTGCGATATCTGGATGATGTAAATGTTTCATTCTCGAGCCCCCTTATTTTTTCGGGTTAACGATTGTATTATAGCATAACTCATGTTATTATTCTATTGTTCGATAATTATCGAATTATTAAATTGGATGAGGAGGCGAATTAACGCCATGCAAAAGATACAGGAGAGAAACAATGTACAAGAAAGTAGTGGCATCAAAAAAGAAGGAGTCGTACTCTTTCTACTCGGTTTAACGATTGTACTCGTCATCATGAACACGATGATGTTTAACTTAGCATTACCAGATGTGGCCAAAGCGTTCCAACTCACAGCTGCATCCACTTCATGGATCGTAACAGGTTATTCTATCGTATTCGCGATCTCATCTATTACTTATAGTCGGCTTGCCGATTTCGTTCCTATACGTAGACTTTTTGTTATCGGAATCCTGTCGCTAAGCATCGGGTCCATCATGGGATTATTCAGTAACAGCTTTGCTGTACTGCTCATTGTCCGCATTCTTCAAGCTTCCGGAGCTGGTTCAATTCCAGCATTGTCGTTAGTGCTATTATCCCGTTACATTCCTTTGGAACGCCGGGGGAAGGCGATGGCCTTGATCATGTCTTCGGTGGCATTTGGCCTTGGTTTCGGACCTGTTGTAGGCGGGTTTATCGTTGAGTTTTTAGGCTGGCATTTACTATTTGTCGTGACGGCCGTAACTTTGGTGCTGGTGCCTTTTTATATGAAGTTGATTCCAAAAGAAGAGCCACGTAAAGGTTCCTTCGATGCACTAGGCGCATTATTTATTGGTATTGGGACTACTGGACTTCTTTTATTTTTAACGAACCATTCAATCATAGCGCTCCTAGCTGGGCTTGTCTCGATAGTTCTCTTTATTGTGCGCATTCGATCTGCAAAAGATCCCTTCGTACTTCCGTCGTTATTTGCAAATCGTTCGTTTCTAATTTTAGGCGCTGTGGGTGTGGCCGCGTATTTGTGCAGCTTTGCAACCTTGTTCCTTATGCCACAAATTCTTGTTAAACAGTATCACTTAACTGCGATTCAAGCGGGTTTGGTGATTTTCCCTGGTTCAGCTCTAGCCATGATCATTTCCCGTAAAGTCGGTCGTATCATTGACTCACGCGGCAACAGCTCAATCATTCGTTATACGCCGCTGCTTCTTCTGGCATCTGTGATTCTTTTCGCCTTGTTCGAGGGAATATCGTTYTATTCTATTATGATCATCTACATGTTGATGAGCGTAAGTTATACGATCTTAACGAGCAGTATATCCAATGAGATGTCGAGATTGCTGCTTCCTTCCCAGATCGCATCTGGACTTGGGTTGTTTCAGCTTCTGCAATTTTTCAGCGGTGCATTCGGAGTTGCTGCAACGGCCAGTGCCCTTGTTTGGCAGAAGGATCTCCCATTAGCGAATGCTTACAGCAACATTTACTGGGGACTTACGCTGATTGTGCTTCTAGCCATCGTGTGTGCGATTGCTTACCTTCGGTCTACTTGGAGAAAAGCACAGCCTGCTGTCTAACATTCTTGGAACAAATAAGGTTGGTCCATTGGTCTATCAAGACTAAGGACTGACCTTTTTTCAATGTAAAATGTATTTTCTAATCCCACTATTTGTTATAATGGCGGAGTCGTATAGATCAGTCATACTTGGAGGTCTTCAAAYGCTGCATGAAAAGTTTAAAAAGATTCTAATTGGTACAATTGTTTTGATCATTTTTATCGTTACAGGATGTTCGCAAGAAACGGTGGTTCGTACCGCCACTTCGCCATCGCCTAGTGCTGTACCAACGGCTGCGTCAGTATCAACGGATACACCGGTACCAACCAACAGTAAGATGATACCAGCAAAGATCGTACGTGTAGTTGATGGGGATACGATGAAAGTGTCATTTAATGAGTCGGGAAAAGTAAAAGAAGAGACAATCCGATTATTACTCGTGGATACGCCTGAGAGTGTAGCCCCGGGGAAACCTGTTCAACCGTTTGCTCTGGAAGCTTCCAAATTCGCGAAGGATACGTTAACGGATAAAGATGTGCGTTTGGAACTAGACGTTTCCGAGCGGGATAAGTACGGTAGGTTGCTTTGTTATTTATACATAGGGGATCAAATGTTCAATGAAATGCTGCTCGAAAATGGTTATGCCAGAGTGGCCTATATCTACCCGCCAAATGTCAAATATGTCGATAAGTTTCGTGACATCCAAAAAGCAGCACAGCTCAAAGGTGTTAACATTTGGAGTGTTGAGAACTATGCCCAAGAGGATGGGTATCACGAAAATGTCGTGAAAGCCACACAAAGTCCATCGGCAGCCACAACGACTGCCCCGGCTGTTGCACCGACAGCCACGCCATCACCAACGGTGAAGCCAACAGCTACAACAGAATCGAACGTTTATTATAACAATTGCACGGAAGCTAAGGCTGCCGGTGCTTATAATATTAAAAGAGGTCAACCAGGATATAGTTCTAAGCTGGATAAAGATAACGATGGCGTTGCTTGTGAGAAGTGAAGCGGGCAATGTTTCAGAAAGGAGCGGCATGATGCTGCTCTTTTTTTGTTTTAACAGATAAAATAAATGTTGTAAACGAACATTTAACGTTATAAAATAACATTAAAAGGAGTGAGTCATGAGGATGTCTTTCTTAAAACCAAGATTGAACCGTATGTTCAGTGAGCAGGGAAAATGTTTTGATGTTGCGATTGATCACGGATTTTTCAATGAAATTACGTTTTTATCGGGCATCGAGAATGTGAAGAAGGCGATTGAAACCATCGTAGAAGCAGGACCGAATTGTATTCAGCTCAGCATCGGTCAAGCCCGGCATCTCCAATTGATTCCAGGAAGCCACAAGCCGGGGCTTGTTCTACGTGCAGATGCAGCCAATGTCTATGGGAAAGAGCTGCCTCATTTCTTATTCAGCGAACTTATACATCAAGCCATTGAACAAGCCGTCCGGATGGATGCCGTATCCGTCTGTGTCAATCTACTGCTTTTACCTAATCAGCCAGAACTTCATCACCAATGTGTGAAAAACATTTCTCTCCTCAAAACAGCGTGTGAACAGTACGCGATGCCTTTGATGGTGGAACCACTCGTTATGATGGCGAACTCGGAAAAGGGCGGCTACATGGTAGACGGAGATATTAACAAAATTATTCCTCTCGTTAGGCAAGCGGTTGAGCTGGGGGCGGATGTTATCAAAGCTGATCCATGCGACCATGTGGAGGAATATGCCCGTGTGATTGAGATTGCTTCCGGGATTCCTGTACTCGTACGCGGGGGAGGCCGGGCAAGCGATGAAGAGATTATGGCGCGAACGGTTGAGCTGATGAAACAAGGCGCTTCAGGCATCGTATATGGCCGCAACGTCGTCCAACATCCGAATCCTGCAGGCATGACCCAAGCTTTGATGTCCATTGTTCACCATGGAGCGACCGCCGAGCAAGCACTAGCCCAGTTAAACCGCTAGATAATTGTTATCAAAGGAGAATGTCTGCATGGCAAAAACAATCATTCGTTTCGGTGTGATCGGCTGCGGACTTATGGGCAAAGAATTCGCAAGCGCCGCGGCTCGCTGGTGTCATTTGACTGAAGTTGATTTTGCCCCAAGCATCGTAGCGGTATGTGATGCCAACCCTGCAGCAACGGCATGGTTTCAAGAGCATGTGCCAAGTGTGGAAACGGCTTGCACGGATTACAAAGAGCTTCTCGCTAATCCGAAAGTGGATGCCATTTATTGCGCGGTTCCGCATAACCTGCATGCTCAAATTTATATCGATATTATCAAGTCCGGTAAACATTTATTAGGCGAAAAGCCATTCGGCATCGATCAAGAAGCTAATGAACGCATTCAGCAAGCCATTGTGGATAACCCGGATGTCATCGTGCGATGCTCTTCGGAATTTCCATTTTTCCCGGGAGCTCAGCAGCTTGTAGCTTGGGTGGAGAATCATAAATTCGGTAAAATCATCGAGGTGGAGGCTGGATTTTGGCACTCCAGCGACCTGGACCCAGCGAAGCCTATTAACTGGAAGCGAAAAATCGCTACGAACGGGGAGTATGGATGCATGGGCGATCTAGGCATGCATGTGCTGCATCTTCCGATGCGTTTTGGTTGGAAGCCCCAAACGGTGAGGGCTCTTTTATCTAACATTGTGCCGGATCGTCCCGATGGCCAGGGGAATATGGTGCCATGCGAGACTTGGGACAATGCCATACTTACCTGTGATGTTCGAATAGAAAGCCAGCAGTTTCCCATGATGCTGTCGATGAAACGAATAGCGCCAGGCCACGCCAATACCTGGTTCATTCGCATTACAGGGACCGAGTTCTCGGCCGAGTTTACGACGAAAAATCCGAAGCAGGTCGCCTATTTGCCCTATACACCGGGCGGAGTTCAGGCTTGGCATATCGCAGATGCGCCTTATAAGTCAGCGTATAGTACGATAACGGGAGGCATCTTCGAATTCGGCTTCTCCGATTCTATCCTGCAGATGTGGGCTGCCTTCTGCGATGAGCTGGTTAATCATCAGTCCCCTCGTCAGCCATTCCACTGCGTTACACCTGAGGAAGCGGGTAGCAGTCATGCCATTTTTACCGCTGCCTTGGAATCGAATCGAACAGGTCAAACGATGGTCATCGACTGGAGGAACTAATTTTGAGCGGGAGCCAGGCGGAAGTGATTGTAGCCGGACATATTTGTTTGGATATTATACCCACGATTCACGGCAAACCTGCAAGAATAGATACGTTGTTCGTTCCAGGAAAACTTGTGGATGTCGGCAAAGCGGTTGTTTCGACAGGAGGCGCTGTATCTAATACGGGCATTGCCCTGCATCAGCTTGGCTGCAAAGTAAGTTTGATGGGGAAAGTGGGCAAAGACTTATTTGGTGAGACGATTCTTTCGATTCTGAGTAAGTATAGTCCGGCGCTAACAGAGGGAATGATCATAACTCCGGATGCAAGCAGCTCCTACTCGATTGTAATAAGTCCCCCACAGACAGATCGTATCTTTCTGCATGCGACTGGGGCTAACGATACCTACTCAGCCGACGATCTTAGGATCGAGCAGCTGCAAGGCGCGCGTTTATTTCATTTTGGTTACCCGCCGCTCATGCGCAGCATGTATAAGAACAATGGGGAAGAGCTGATCTTGTTATTAAAAAAGGTCAAGGAACAAGGACTAACCGTGTCTCTTGATTTGGCGAAACCAGACCCGGAGACGGAGGCCGGCTGTGCGGATTGGCGCACTATTTTAACCGGAGCACTGCCTTATGTGGATGTTTGTTTGCCTAGTTTTGAGGAGATTGTTTACATGCTGCATCGGGATCGGTACGAAATTTGGATGAAAGAATCAGGCCCGGGGGATTTGCTGACGTATGCGACAGGGGATTTTCTTGCAGAGCTTGCTGAAGAGCTGCTGGAAATGGGAGCCGCCATTGTTGGCTTGAAGTTGGGAGAACATGGCCTATACGTGCGTACGACCAAGGAATACACTCGCTTATCTACGATCGGACAATGCTTAACTTCAAAGCAGCTGCAAGCAAATTGGCTGGACAGCGAAATGATCGTTTCGTGTTTTCAAGTTGACGTTGTAGGCACTACAGGAGCCGGCGATTGTACAATTGCAGGTTTTCTATACGGTTTATTGCAAGGGTTAGAGCTTGAAAAGACGCTTCAGACTGCTGTTGGTGTCGGTGCGTTTAATGTGGAGCGGGCGGACGCTGTCAGTGGCATTCCCCATGGCAGTCAGGTTTGGGAAAGAATGAATAACGGGTGGAAAGCACGTGAAATGAAGCTGAATCTGCCCAATTGGAAAATGAATGGTGGGCAGATTTGGATTGGACCGCATCATAAGATAGCCGAAGGGAGCCGGTAATCGATGAAAAGAAGTGAACGAAGCCAAGCGCAGGCGCTGGCTGCGCAAACTCTGAAAGCATGCGGCATTGTGCTGACAGAGGAGGAAATCCGACATATAGAAGTGGCTGATTTCGGACTCGACCAATTGGAAGTACAAGGGCTCGAACTAGTGACTTATAGCAATAACGATCGTTATTGCGCCAAAGAACTCGTTCTTTTTCCAAGACAAACCTGTCCAGAGCATTTACATCCACCAGTAGGTGAGGATCCTGGCAAAATGGAGACGTTCCGCTGCCGTGCCGGAAAGGTTTTTCTGTATGTGGAGGGCGAATCGGCGGCAGAGAGTCTGAAAGCGGTAATCCCGGTAGGAAGTGAAGCATATTATTCGGTTTTTCACGAAATAGAATTGCATCCGGGTGAGCAGTACACGATAAACCCTGGGATCAAGCACTGGTTTCAAGCTGGAGACGATGGAGCGGTCGTTTCGGAATTCTCCAGCACTAGCCGGGACGAGTATGATCTCTTTACAGATCCCCGTATTGCACGGATGCCGCTCCTGGAAGAAGATGCGTAGAGTATGAAGACGGAGGCTTTAACATGCACACCCAAATTAATCACCGGCAGCAGCTTATTTTGGATCATATGGCTGTTCAAGGTGAAGTGAAAATTGCCGAATTGAAAGAGATGTTCGACGTTACCGAGATGACCTTGCGCAGAGATATGGAGAAGCTGGAGCAGTGGGGTTACATCAAGCGAACATTCGGTGGCGCGATATTCGTCGGCAATGATATTGCTTTGCATGAGCGGACAGGCGTTCATATGGAAGAGAAGAAGCGGATCGGTCAACAGGCCGCTCAGCTGATTCAGCCAGGCGACGCCATCTTCATCGATGGAGGCTCGACAACGCTGCAGGTCGCTAGATATATACAGCCGAACCTGAATATTACGGTTGTTACCAATGCACTGAATATAGCTTCAGAGCTGCAAGGAAAGCAGATTTCGACGATCGTTATCGGCGGCATACTGATGGACCAGACCTCGACATTAGTAGGACCCGTTGCCGTAGAAGCATTGACCAAAATGGCATTCAACAAGGCTTTTATTGGAACGACCGGTGTGACAGCAAAACATGGATATAGCAATTCCAATATGTACGAGGCAGAGATTAAGCGTCTTGTCATAAGTCAGGCCGCCGAAACCACGATGGTGACGGATCATTCGAAGTTCGGTAAACAGGATTTGTTTTCATTCGCGAGTCTGGGTGCCATTAACCGGATTGTCACGGATCAAACGCTTGATCAAGCATTAAGCGAGGCGCTTAAGGAAGCATCCGTAGAACTTACAATTACTTAAAGTTACTTCGTAACAGCAGTCCTTGAAAACTACTAGGTGAATGTGTGACAATGATAGTGTTACATAAATGAATGAACAGGTTGGAAGCCTTGAGGAGGATGTTAAGCATAATGAGAACGATGAAACTTGGTACGAGCAACTTAGAAGTTCCGGTTATCGCGGTAGGCTGTATGAGGATTAATTCATTGGAAAAAAATGAGGCTGAGCGCTTCGTCCAGTCAGCGCTGGATGCAGGTGCCAATTTCTTTGACCATGCAGATATTTACGGTGGGGGCAATTGTGAAGAAATCTTCTCCGATGCCATTCATATGAACGATGATATTCGTGAGAAAATCATTCTGCAATCCAAATGCGGGATTCGCAAAGGGATGTTCGATTTCTCGAAAGAACATATTTTGGAATCCGTAGACAACATTCTGAAGCGCTTGAAAACGGATTATTTGGACATTCTGCTTTTGCACCGTCCAGATGCTTTAGTAGAACCGGAAGAGGTTGCAGAAGCGTTTGATCTTCTTGAAAGCTCAGGAAAAGTTAGACATTTTGGTGTTTCCAACCAAACTCCGATGCAGATTCAATTGCTTAAGAA
>NZ_JBFTQB010000081.1:0-18277 GCF_056398785.1 Paenibacillus sp. 01T422
AAATGAGGCTGGAGTTCGCCGATGCCAAAAACAGAATCATGGCTTCCAGGGTCTTATCCTTTACAGGCGATAATAAGCTGGTTAGCGGAGCACAAACCTTCGATTTTAACTCGGACCGATTGGAAAATACCGTCTATCTTCGGTTATATGAAATTATTGATACGCCATTTGGTGAGGCAAGGCGCCTTATCCAAACTGTGAAACGATAGGAGAGCAGATGCGATGAAAGATGAAACGAAGAAGGAACCGAAATTGTATACCCGTCCAATGGTTCTAAGTCAACAGCCAGTTCGCTTTGAGACAGCGCAGAGCTGGAATAAAGGACATGGCAATCAGAATCACCCTGGCAAAGGGAATGGGGGCATTAATTATCCAAACCCTCCGTATAATGGACCACAAAATGGCAATGGAAATGGCAAGCCTAAGTGAAACGTTTCGAAGAGGTTAACGGCGAACTGCCGTTGACCTCGAATTTCAATAAAGTCCCAAGGGGATGTACAATGACGCGTATTCACACAACGATTGGGGAGCATCTTATTCAAATCATTTGCGACTCCGACAAGATGACAAACTGGATTAGGCGGAATTTCCCAGTGATAGAGACGAGCAACACTAAGCCTGATCTCTTCATTAAACTTACAGCGGGATATGGGACTCCGTTCGTTGACTATCACGTGGACATTTCCAAAGAATCACATAAGCTCTCCTTCCAAAGGGCCGATTATTTGATCGAGACTAGTTTGAATTATCGTGACTCTAACATTTCTGTACATAATGAGCTGGCGTTGAAACATGCGCTGATGAATCTATATAGCTCCTATCTGGTTTACCATCAGTGGGGACTATTGATTCACTCATCATGTGTGATAGAAAAGGGCAAAGCCTATCTGTTTGCAGGTCACTCGGGAGCGGGCAAGTCTACTGCAGCTAAGTTGTCGCATCCCCGGGAACTACTTTCTGATGAGGCAACTATTATTAAAATCACTCCTGGACAGATTACCGTCTATGATTCTCCATTTCGTAGTGAGCTGGTAAGAACAGGCGCAAGTGAGACTAGTCCATTAACAAACATCTATTTATTGCATCAGGCAATGGATAATCACATCGTTCCACTGAACAAATCGAACAGCCTTCTTTTTCTTATGAATAAAGTGTTCTATTGGTCTCACAGTTTGGATGAAACAAGGAATATTTTCCGACTCTTGCAGCATGTAGTCCACTCGGTTTCGACTTCTGAGCTGCATTTTCAAAAAAATGAAACATTTTGGGAGTTGATATCCTAATGATCAGATACCTTCGGATGAATGATTATGAGTCTATTCAGTTGGAGATGGAATGTATTATTTTGAATACGGATGAGTTTACTTTGACGAAGTTAAATGAAATAGGCGGATACTGCTGGTCATTGCTTGGCGTAGCACAGACAGTAAGCTCCATAAGCGAAGCGGTTCGTGAGGAGTACGCATCTGTTGGCGATAGCGTTGAAGAGGATATTGAAGCCTTTTTGACGGAAATGATAGGGCGAGGTTTGGTCCAATATGCAGTTTCCTAAAGAATCCATTCAACTTCTTATTCGTGTGATGTCCAGGAGGGGCTGGATTGAACTTCCGGCACGAGGAACGAGTATGTATCCTTTTATTAAAAAAGGGGATGTTTGCCGTTTCATCGTTACGAACACTGATAACATCAAGAAAGGCGATATCCTTCTATTTCGTACATTAGGCGGAAACTTGGTTGCCCACCGGTATTGCCGGATGGTCACTAGGAATCAGCAGCTGTATTATCTTTGTAAGGGTGATACCAATTTAAAACATGACGAAGCTATCGGGCTGGATCAAATGATTGGGAAACTAACTTGGATTGAGCGAAATAGGCGGATCATCCATACGACCGATCGGTTTGCTAATATTTGGGGACGAATCGTTCTGAAATTTCCAATGATAGCGTTATTATTAAGATTTTATCTAAATCGAAAAGAAAATGTTCAAGTCTAGATTGCAGTGGAGTGTCGTGGGTATGATTGGCATGTTGACAATAAAAGATGTTCGCACGACCTACTCCCTATTGAAGCCTTACATGATTGCGCATCGTAAGGCATACATGGGGCTATTCCTCTTGTTATTCGTGGAGATCGCCTTAACGCTATCATTCTCATGGTTCTTTGGAAATCTCACGGATGCGGCCATTCATAGCAATTTTGGACGTATGAAATGGTTGGTACCCTTGGGCGGTTTTCTTGTAGTTGTGAGTATTACATCGACCTATTTGACTACACTGTGGGAGACCATCGCAACAAATGGGGTGAAAAGAGACTTCTCTGCTGATGTATTCAAACATATCATGCAGCTGCCTGGAAAACATATCGATGATAAGCATTCCGGGGATCTACTTTCGCATTTTACCAATGATATTCATAACCTTGATGGGATTATTGGCAGCAGCCTGATTAATTTGATTAAATTACCGTTCATCTATATGGCTGTTTTCATTTATTTGCTCCAAATCAGTTGGAAACTAGCGCTCGTATGCGTATTTGTGGCACCTATTGCGATGGTTTCCGGTGTTATTTTTGGCGTCATGCTCCGAAAAAATAACCGGTTGATTCAGGATTTGGTGGCGCGAATGAACGTGCTGCTGAATGAAACGTTCAGCGGATTATTCGTTATCCGTTCTTTCCTATTGGAAAAGGTCATTTTCGCCAAATATGTAAGTAGAAATCAGGAGTTATATGCACTAGAGCTGCGTAATGCCAAATTGCGTGGATGGTTTTATGTGGGGAGCMAAGCGGCTGCTTCCGTCACATTTCTGATAAGTCTATGTTTGGGTTCCTACTACGTCTCTGATGGCATTCTAACCGTAGGCGCATTATTAACCTTCATCAATCTTGTTAACCATTTGGTATATCCGCTGACAGAGCTGGCAGGGCAATGGGCAGGCCTTCAAAAATCTGTTTCCGCCATGGAAAGAATATTTAAGATCCTGGAGATAGAGCTTGAATCCGTCAGTTTACCTGAGGCGATTCGCTATAAGCCTACATTGTCAGCCATACAATTTAAAGATATCTCGTTTAGTTATGATGGGCTTAAGCCTATTTTTGATCAATTCAATTTGCAAATTCCAGCCGGAAAGGTCGTCGCTATTGTTGGTTTAAGCGGGGCAGGAAAAACTACTTTGTTTCATATGCTTCAGGGTTTTTATTTGCCGCAAGCAGGTACCATCACAATCAATGGTCATTCGACTGCTGCACTGACAGTTTCTGAACAGAGAAGTTTATTCGCTCATGTTTCTCAAGAAACCGTGTTGTTCAGCGGTACGGTGAGAGAGAATCTGCAGCTGGCCAGACCTGGCATCACAGATGCCCAGATGATACAGGCGGCGTCCATAGCAGGAATACATACCTTCATTACATCTCTTCCGGGTGGTTATGATACCGAGATTGGGGAGAGAGGCTCCAGGTTTTCCGGTGGGCAACGGCAGCGCATGGCTATTGCACGTGCCTTGTTAAAGGATGCACCGATTCTATTGCTGGATGAAGGGACATCAGCGTTGGATAGTGAGACAGAGTATCATGTGCAAAAGTCGATGGAAAGGCTGCTGTATAATCGCACCACGTTAGTCATTGCTCATCGGTTATCGACCATACAAAATGCTGATCTTATTGTTGTCATGGATGAAGGAAAGATCGTGCAAATGGGCCGTCATGAAGAGATTATGAGGCAGGAAGGGTTGTATCGTCGATTATACCGGTTGCAATCGGAGAAAGGAGCTTCAAGTGATGATCATTCCTTTGATACACGCGTTGTATGATCCGCGGGCTCCTTTCCCTGAGGAGGCTGCCTTTTATGAAAAAGCGCTAGAGGATATTGTGTATTTTGGCGTAGCTTCCCAGGTTTATTATTTAATCAAACAGCAAGGCAGATGGTCTCAAGTTCCGCTCTTTTTTCAAGAACGATTGCAACTAGACTATGACGAGACGTTATATCTCAATATTTTTATGAAAAGTCAAACGGACCGTCTGCTTAAGAAATTCGATGAGTGGGCTATTTCTGTGATTCCGCTTAAAGGTGTCTATTTTGCTGAGAAATATTTTGGTCACCTTGGAGCTAGAGGGACAACGGATATCGATGTGTTGGTGCAGAAGCATGATTTGGAGCGGGCCGTTCAGTGTGTGAAGTCGCTTGGTTATACAATCGAACAAGCGTGCACAACGTCGCACTTCCACTGGAGCTTATCTAAATCGCTGCCGCATTGTTCAGTTCCGCTCACGGTTGAACTTCATTGGGATTTATTAATTGAGAAAACGTCGAATTTGAAAATGGACGAATTCTGGGGAGAAGCGGCGCCGGTGGCATCCTTCCAATATGTTAAGGAGCTGTCTGTGTACCATTCCTTTTACATGATTTGTCTACATGGCTGGAGTCATTATATGAATTCACCGAAATATTTTATAGATATCATCCAAATTCTCCATGCACGGCAAGATCAGATTGACTATATTCGGTTATTAGAGGATGCCGCTTCACATAAAACGCTAAGAAGAATGATACGAACATTGCTTATCGTCTATCGTTATTTTCCTCATCTATCGAAGATCAAGGAATTGCCCTTGCCGTTCCGAAGTAAAATCAACTTTTACAGGGAGCATAGGGTAGGCAAAAGTCGAAATTTTAGGCAATTTGTAAGTAAAGTTTATAATAAGTTTTTTAATTTTGATTCCCTTGAACATTCATGGACTGCACTCGTTCACTTCATATGCAACCTAGGAAAAATGGTGTTTTCCAGTGAAATGAAAAAGTTTTAGTTAGCAGTTGACAGTAAAGAAGTAAGATGATATCCTGAAATTGTTCTCGATAAAGAACGACAAGTGGTCAAATAAATGAAAACTAAGTCGGGTTAGTGAACAAGTAGTAATAGGCATAAGTTCATTCGCTTGTTCTTTAAAAAGAACGACAAACCAGTGTAGTAGCAATTAACTAATCGTACTGTGGGGTAGAAAATGAGTGCCATAGCCGGGATATTCCATTATGACCAAGAACCCATAAATATGGAACATGGTCATCGTATGATGTTCGATTTAGAGAAATATCCAGCTGACGATGTTCAGATATGGCACCATGAGAAGATCTTCCTGGGCTCTCATGCACAGTGGATCACGCCAGAGTCGATAGGTGAGCGATTACCTTACTATGATCCGAATAGGAAGCTGGCTATAACAGCTGATGCGATCATAGATAACCGAGATGAATTATTTGAGAAACTTCAAATAGAGCGAGAACGGAGAGCGGGGATACCTGACAGTGAGCTGATTTTACTGGCCTATCACAAGTGGGATGACGATGCTCCGAAGCATTTGATTGGCGACTTCGCCTTTATGATCTGGGATGAGAGGAAGCACAAGCTGTTTGGAGCCAGGGACTTTTCGGGAAGCCGAACACTTTACTTTCACTCTAATGCAAAGGGCTTTGCGTTTTGYACGGTCATTGAGCCTTTGCTGGCGTTACCCTATGTGAAGAAGGAACTTAACGAACAATGGCTAGCGGAATATTTGGCCATATCTGCTGTGGTTGAAGCGGTTGATGCATCTCTAACGCCGTATCAACATATTGAACAAGTGCTACCATCTCATAGTATTTCGATTGTCGGCGGGCAAATAAAGCATGCTAGATATTGCACGCTAACTGCGGGAGAACGGTTAAAACTGAAGTCAAATGATGAGTACGTAGAAGCTTTCCAAGATGTCTTTCGAACATCTGTCCAATCACGTCTGAGGACTAACCGTGGCGTTGGAGCTCAATTGAGCGGAGGATTAGATTCTGGCTCCATTGTCAGTTTTGCTGCTAATGCTCTAAGCAAGAATGCCAAACGATTGCATACATTCAGCTACATCCCTCCCAATGATTTTAAAGATTACACACCCAGGCATTTAATGGCCGATGAAAGGCCCTTTATTCATTCGACCGTACAGCATGTGGGAGGAATTAACGATCATTACTTAGATCTTGAGGGTAGAAACTCGTACACAGAAATTGATGATTTTCTGGATATAACGGAACTTCCATATAAATATTTTGAGAATTCATTTTGGATTAAAGGGATATTTGAGAAAGCGCAAGAGGAAGGAATTGGCGTGTTGTTAAGCGGCGCGCGAGGGAACTTGAGCATATCCTGGGGATCCGCTTATGAGCATTACGCCCTTCTTTTAAGAAAAATGAAGTGGTTTCGTCTTGTACAAGAACTGCATCACTATAGTAGTAAAGTGGGAGGCTCAAGACTGCGGAGGCTTCCGGAAGTGGCAAGAGTAGCCTTTCCATTCATCGACCGAATATTTCCATTAGAGGATAAACCTTATATATTTCCGAGAATCATTAATCAGAATTTAGCTAAAAGAACGAATGTGTTTAATAGACTCAAAGACTACGGTATAGACGAAACAGGATGGTTTTCCTCCAGTACTAATCTACATGAACTAAGGAGAATGCACTTCAAGGATGTATTCCACTGGAATACAACAAACACTCTAATGACTAAATTGTCATTACGCTATTCATTATGGCAGCGTGATCCAACCAACGATTTACGTGTGATCAGGTTTTGCCTTTCTGTACCCGAAGAACAATATGTACAGGACGGGGTGGATCGAGCGCTTATCCGAAGATCTACTGAAAAATTATTACCGGACAAGGTTAGGCTAAACCGTCATTATCGAGGCGTTCAAGGTGCTGATTGGGTCCATCGGATGATTCCGCATTGGGATACATTTAAAGCTGAGCTGAAACAGCTTAGTAAGGATGAACGTATCCTGGGCTATTTGGATGGTGAAGTTTTGAAGGCTGCGTTAATCAAAGCGGAGGCAGGGGCTATACCGGAAAATGCGACTGATGCCGACTATAAGATTTTAATGCGCAGTCTAATCTTATACCGTTATATGAAAAAATTTGCTTGAAAGGAGGTGAATATCTATGAAAAAAGAATGGCAAAAACCGGAATTAGAAGTGTTGAATGTAAACATGACAATGCTTGATCCTAAAAACGGGAATCACCTCGATCATACTTATCCGACAGGAACACCGAAAGACCAATTAACATGGAGCTAAGATTGATTTAGCTTAAAAACTAACTAGATTTCTTACATATGTTAAAGCCCTTATACATCAAGACAGTATAGGGGCTTTAACATAATCATGGTAACAATGGAGTGAAATAATGTTAGAAATCAAACAAAAACTTATCTATAGAGCCTTCGGGTTAACAATATCAAGCGATATGGAATTGCCAGAATTAATCAAAGTGAGCGAGCTGCAAGAAGTAGCGGATATTGAAATTTTGATTGACACGGATCTCACGCCATTATACTTTGAGTTATCCGAAGATCCCAATCAATTTCTAGTTAAAGAGAATTTAACGATGTTTCATATCCCTGATATGGCTACCTTCTCTATCCAGGATGGAAAGAGGATCACGGTTTCACCGATGAAGGAAGCAGAAGAAGGTGAGATTCGGCTTCTTGTTCTTGGAACATGCATGGGTGCCATCTTGATGCAGAGAAAGATATTTCCTCTGCATGGAAGTGCTTTAGCAATCAATGGTAAGGCTTACGCGATTGTTGGGGATTCCGGAGCGGGGAAGTCGACGCTAGCTTCAGCGTTCATTAATCAAGGATATCAGCTTCTGAGTGATGATGTGATAGCAATCACCTTGTCACATGATAACATTCCGTACGTAACGCCATCCTATCCACAACAGAAGCTTTGGCAGGATAGTCTTACCAAGTTTGGATTGGAGTCCAGCAACTATCAGTCTTTATATGGCAGGGTGGATAAATATTATATCCCGGTATCCACGAGCTACTGTACGGAATCCTTGCCCCTTGCCGGCGTGATTGAACTAGTGAAAACAGAAAATGAAGAGATAGAAATCCGTCTCATTGAAAAACTCGACCGTTTCTATCCCCTATTTTATCATACCTATCGCAATTTCTTTATTCCGGGTCTGGGATTAGTTGAGTGGCACTTTCAAACATCTGCGAGCATTCTGCATCACATTCATATGTTTCAATTAAGTCGACCAGTATCCGGCTTTACGGCTCCTCAATTGGTTTCGACCATCCTGGAAACATTAAATTTGGGGGAATAAACCATGATTAATAATGAAACAATTTCACTGCAGGATTGTGTATGTCAAGGAAAAGGGAACATCGTCAGCGATATGGGCGGTGAAAAAGTCATGCTAAGTGTTCAGAATGGAAAGTATTACAATCTAGGAGAAATTGGCGGTAAAATATGGGATTCTATTGAAAATCCTATTCCCATTGAGCAGTTAGTTACAACGTTAATGCTTGAATATGATGTGGGCCAAAACGAGTGCGAACAGCATGTGATATCCTTTCTAGCACATATGGCAGGAGAAGGTTTGGTTCAAATTGGAGCCGATGGGCATCGTGAATAAAGTAAGAAGTTTCTTCTCATTGGATACGAAAACAATGCTTTTATTTATAGAAGCTTATATTTATTTGGGGTGGGCACGTTTGCTACTCTTTATTCCTTTTTCCAAGGTCGCACCTTCTTTAGGTGCTCAGATGGAGGAAACAACGAATAACCAAATCTTACCTAACAATGTCACATTGAGCAGAGTTCACGATGCGATTCAGATTATGAGTCGACATACGTTCTGGGAAAGTAAATGTTTGGTTAGGGCTATAGCCGCTTTAAAAATGCTTGAAAAGCGTCAAATTGAAAGCACACTGTATCTTGGGACCGGTAGAGACGAGTCTGGTAAAATGGTAGCTCACGCGTGGCTCCGCAGCGGTCCCTATTATATTACCGGTGCAGATGGCATGGAACGTTACGCTGTTGTTGGTAAATTTGCTAAATATATCAGTCGGTAGATAATGAAGGAGCAGATTAAAATGATGGACAATAATGTTCGTTTGGATTCGGCGCCTTTTTCTGATGAATTGAATTTATTGCTATCTATCATGAGGAAAGATCAGGTAGAAATAACGGATATCGATTGGGATAAATTCCTAGCACTCGGAAGACATCATCGGGTTTACTCCATTCTTTTTAACCATCTTAGGAGAACAGATGAAGTGGGGATTCCACTGAGAGTCAAGCAAGCTCTGAAAAAAGACTATGAAAGCAACACCTTCGATATGCTGCGCTTGAGCGCACAGATGGAAGAACTTTGTAAGCAGTTCTCCAAAACGGATATCCGCGCTATCGTCTTGAAGGGACCCGTTCTTGCAGCTGATCTTTATGGCGATGTATCCCTTCGAACATCACGTGACTTAGACATCCTGATTCCAATGCAAGATATAAACAAAGCAGAGGAATTGCTTAAAGGAAGCGGCTATGTGAAGGAAGAGGAGTACAAGACTATATTGAATGATTGGAAATGGAGACATCATCATGTCACCTATATTCACGAAATAACGGGAGTTACCCTCGAAATGCATTGGAGATTAGGTCCAGGTCCTAGAAAAGAGCCCACTTTCGATGAATTGTGGGAACGGAAGCGGATAAGCACGATTACGAGTAATCCTGTCTATTATTTAGGGAGAGAGGATTTATTTCTATTTCTTGCTGCGCATGGGGCTCGCCATGGATGGTCACGACTTCGCTGGTTGGCCGATATCGATCGGATTTCCAGACAAAACATAGACTTCCCTAAGCTTTATAAGCTACTGAAGGAATTCAGGCTGCTCCACATTGGTGCACAAGYGCTTATTTTGGCTAAACAGCTTCTGCATACTCCGTTAACAAGGGATCTGGAATCAATTACTGCATCCAAGAATGCTAAACAATTAGCAAATGATGCCCTATTCTATATTCGGCAAATGATTAATCTTCATACGCCTCCTTTACCGGAGCATGTGGCTAATTATCATAAGCGTCATTTATTTTCACTGATGCCGATTCCACATAAGATACTTTTCGTCATGAGCTTCTTATATCCATACCCGGAAGATGCCGAGACACTGCCGTTGCCTAAACGGTTGCAGTTCCTCTACTTCCCTTTACGTCCTGTTTTATGGGCATGGAGAAAAACATTGAAGCGTAACTTGCCACAGGGAGAAGTGTAATGGAACATCTCTTTTATTTTATCAAACAGCTGYATGGCTACGCGGGTAAAATTTTGTACGTGAACCTTCTGGCAATGATGCTTATCAGCTTCCTTGACGGCATGGGGATATTCTTACTGCTCCCATTGCTCGGCATCAGCGGTATCATGGACATAAATACGGGATGGAGCTCCCATCTAGGTATTATTAAATTATTGAATGAACTTCCAAAGTCAGTATCGCTGATCATCATCGTAGGTGCGTATATTGTACTAATAACAGGTCAAAGTTTGATTCAGCGGAATCTTAACCTTAGAGATATCAAAATCCATACCGGATTTATTAGTCACGTAAGATTAGAGACATATAACGCCTTACTTCAAGCGAACTGGGATTTTTTCATTAAGAAAAGAAAATCGGATCTCATTAATTCGTTGACTGGGGAGTTAGGGCATGTAACAACAGGCTCTTATGTGTTTATGCAGTTCTTGACATCCATTATCTTTACTTTGATCCAAGTGGGGATTGCCTTATGGTTATCCGTTAAATTGACAGTCTTTGTCCTATGCTGCGGACTAGTCGTATCATTCTTTTCTCGTACTTTTATAAAAAAGGCAAACAAGATTGGAAATCAGTCTTTGGAGATCGGGAGAAGCTATATTGGCGGAATCACGGATCACTTCAATGGAATCAAGGACATTAAAAGCAATATGCTGGAGGAGTCACGCCGTAACTGGATGATAGATTGGTGTCAACAATTCGCCCGGGAGCGATTCGAAGCGGCAAAAATTAGTGCAAATTCACAGCTGTACTACAAGATTTCGTCATCACTAATCATAGCCGTTTTTATTTACGCTTCCGTCATGCTCTTCCATACACAAGGACAGCAGCTGATGTTAATTATTCTTGTGTTTTTTAGACTTTGGCCTCGATTTCAAGGTGTTCAGACGAATCTCGAACAAATCGCCACGGCAATTCCTGCTTTTAAATCTTTGAAGGCTTTGCAAAATGAATGTAGAGCATCCAGGGAAGTTAAAGATGAGAGCCGTGACTTTAATTATGTGAAACCAATTCATATTGAGCAATACCTCGAATGCCGTGATGTGTCTTTTCGTTATAATCGCAATGAAGAGGTACATTCACTCCAAGATATTAACTTACGAATTCACTCCAATCAAATGACAGCAGTCGTCGGTAGATCCGGCGCAGGCAAAAGTACCTTAATCGATATCCTTATGGGATTGCTGCAGCCGGAGAAAGGGCAGGTTCTTGTGGATGGAGTTCCCCTCACAGGAACGAATTTATTATCTTTGAGAAAATCGATCAGTTATGTCCCCCAGGATCCGTTCCTTTTTAATGGAAATATACGTGAGAACCTGCTAATGATCGCTCCAGATGCAACAGAGGAGCAACTCTGGGATGCCTTAGAATTCGCCGCATCAGCCGAATTTGTCAGAAAGCTTCCTCAAGGGCTCGATACACTCATTGGAGACAGAGGCATCCGATTGTCGGGTGGAGAAAGACAACGACTTGTATTAGCGCGAGCCATTTTACGCAAGCCTTCAATCCTGATTTTGGATGAGGCAACGAGTTCGTTAGACACGGAGAATGAGACGAAGATTCAAGAAGCGCTGGATCGGCTTCAAGGCAAGCTAACCATTATTGTCATCGCTCATCGATTGTCAACGATACGAAATGCTAATCAGGTTATTGTAATGGATCAAGGTACAATCGTTCAAAGTGGTGGATTTAACAAATTAGCAGAAGAAAAAAACGGGTTGTTTGCAAAATTCTTAGGGAATCAATTGACAGACTTGCAAACGACGGCTGCGACGTAAATCTAAATTTAATAATCCGGATCATTGACATGTTCTTTATTAAGAACTACAATTGAAATGGAAGACAAGGCGTCGTACAATTCCCCTCATAGCGAGTGGAATGAAATCAACTTTGATGTCAATAGAAATACCTATGTGAAGCAAGCTTATGAAGCGGGCAAATTTGCGTTCGTTAGCGACTATGCGAGGGTGTTTGCGCTATATCACTTTGGAGGCATTTACTTAGACACTGATGTCGAAGTGTTCAAATCCTTTGACGACCTACTGCACCATGAGTCATTCTGGGGGTTTGAGCAGGAGAACTTTATTGCAACGAGTACGATCGGGGCTGCGAAAGAAAATAAACTGATCCAAGTTTTCATGGATTCCTATCAGCATAAGAACTTCATACGGGAAGATGGCTCCTTCGATTCGTTAACCAATGTTGCCTTGATAACGGAGATATTAGGAGACTGGGGAGTTAAGCCCAATGGTCTCTATCAAGACATAGAGGGAGTCGGAACCTTTTATCCGCAAACATATTTTTCACCTTATGATTACATTAACTGCAGGACATTTATGTCTAGTAATACTTATGCCATGCATCATTTTTATAAGAGCTGGTTGCCAGCTAGGGCGCGGTTTAAAGGTCAGGTGAAATGGGTGYTGGCTAAAGTAATTGGTGGCAACAATATTGCAAGAATGAGGGAAGCTCTCAGGAGGATCCAATGAAGAATATATTAATTGCATCCTTTGATATGGAAGTAGGGGGAGTAGAGAGAAGTCTGGTCAGCATGCTTGATCAGTTCGACTATAACTCGCATGAGATTAATTTAATGCTCTATAAACATCAAGGTGAGTTTATGAATTTAATTAATGATAAAACCAATTTATTAAGTGAGGTCCCGCAGTACACCACTTTTAGAAAATCAATTGGAGAGACCTTCCAGGATAGACATTACGCTATCGGAATCTCAAGAGTCTTATCCAAGTTGCAAACGGAGATTTTTCGGCGGATCAGACGGGTAGCCGAGCCGGGATATTACCAAATGCAATTGATGTGGAAGTATGCGCTGCCCTATTTACCTCAGATTGAGAAAGAGTATGACGTGGCAATCAGTTATCTATGGCCTCATTATTGTATAGCTCATAAGATTAAGGCAAAGAAGAAGATAGCCTGGATTCATACCGATTACTCCAATGTAGAAACACACGTACAGATGGATCTGGAAATGTGGAGAGAGTTTGATCACATTGTAGCCGTTTCGGATGCATGTAAGGAATCATTTTTATCCAAGTATGGGGAATTAGAAAATAAGGTAATCGTTATAGAAAACATTACCTCTCCAGATTTTATTAAAATTATGGCTGATAAAGAATCAGCTGAACCAATGGTGAATGATAATAGATTTAAATTAATGACTGTAGCTAGACTATCACATGCCAAAGGAATTGATAATGCTGTTAAGGCTTTAAAATTGTTAAAAGAAAAAGGCTACGAGGACATTGTGTGGTATGTAGTTGGATACGGTGGGGATGAGACAGTCATTAGAGAGCTAATCGTTAGTAATGGGTTAGAGGAACAATTCATCCTATTAGGCAAGAAAATAAATCCATATCCATACATAAAAATGTGTGATCTTTATGTTCAACCATCAAGGTATGAAGGCAAAGCAGTGACAGTCACAGAGGCGAAAATATTGGGTAAGCCAATAATGATTACTAATTATCCAACTGCGAGCAGTCAAATTGAGGATGGGGTAGAGGGAATAATTTGTGGGTTAAGTGTTGAAGGAATCGCAGATGGAATAGAGAGGTTGCTTTTAGATA
Organism: Paenibacillus sp. 01T422; assembly: GCF_056398785.1. Taxonomy (NCBI): domain Bacteria; kingdom Bacillati; phylum Bacillota; class Bacilli; order Caryophanales; family Paenibacillaceae; genus Paenibacillus; species Paenibacillus sp. 01T422. The sequence continues at coordinate 13,708 of NZ_JBFTQB010000081.1, forward strand.
GTGAGTTAAGAGCTGACTTCGCTAACAACTGCTTGCGAATGGACTATAGCAATAATGATGAATTGAATAAACTATACAACATAGTGCATGCTCCGGAGCAGAACTATGTCATGAAGGAAGGGACAGTATGAAGGTTTGTACAATTACTTGCCATGATGTTTATAATCATGGTGCTTCGTTGCAGGCTTATGGGTTATTGAAGTATCTAAAAAATAGTGGGCATGAGGCAGAGATTATTGATTATAAACCTGATTATTTAAGTAATCATTATAATTTATGGAGCGTAGATAACCCTAGATGGAAGAAAAACCTTGTTACCAAGTATCTTTACATAACTTTGAAGATACCAGGAAGATTACGAGAACGCGCTAGGAAAAAAGCATTCGATAAATTTAAAGCTGAGTATTTACGAATTACAGCGATGAAATATGAGTCAAACGAGGAATTAAAGAACAACACACCTTACGCGGATGCCTACATATGTGGCAGTGATCAAATTTGGAATTGCCTACATAAAAATGGTAAGGATCCTGCGTTTTACTTAGATTTTGTTCCAGACCAGAAAATAAAGGCATCTTATGCTGCGAGCTTCGCCACAGATACCATCTCGTCCGAATATCAGCCGGTTGTTAAAGCAAGAGTTGAGAAGTTGGACGCTGTCGGTGTGAGAGAAAAAAGTGGTGTTGAAATCCTAAACAAGTTGAACATCCAGAAGGCAAACCATGTTGTTGATCCTGTGTTCCTGCTAGATAAGAATGATTGGAACGGCATGTGCAAAAGGGAGTTCCAGGAAAAATACATACTCATCTACGATTTTGATAACAGCAGCCTTATTAAGAAATTAGCCTTAGAAATTGCGAAGGCAAAAGGTTATAAGATTTACACGATATATTCAGGTAAGCTCAAATATGCAGATAAGTATTTTACATTAGATGGACCTGAGACTTTTGTATCCCTTGTTAGAGACGCGCAGTTTGTTATATCGAACTCGTTTCATGCGGCTGTTTTCTCGGTTCTTTATGAGAAAATGTTCGTTATTGTGAACAGAAATGAAGCAATAAATACAAGAATGAGAGATCTGTTAGACGATTTACAGTTAGAAGATAGACTCGTAGATGAAAATTACAACCTAGAGAAGGTACTAGCGGTAATTGATTATAAAGAGAGCAATGAAATTTTACATGAGAAGATTAGACTTTCCAAAAAATATTTACAGGATGTGCTTTCCATTCAGAAATAAAGTGAGAGGACTCATGTATGAAAAAAATACTTTTTGTCATTGATTCCTTGCACAGCGGGGGAGCTGAAAAAAGCTTATTATCCTTACTTTCTTTATTTGATTATGAGAAATATCAAGTTGATTTACTTTTGTTTTCACAAGGGGGGTTGTATCTCCCGTTACTCCCTAAAGAAGTAAATGTATTGGATGTTCCGTCCTTTCTCCAGAGGCAGGGTAACGGAATTAAAAATTTAATCATGAATAGAAAATTTAAAGAGTTGTATTTAAGGTTTAGAGGGTCAATAGCGCTTAGAAATCCATACAAAATTAGAAATATGYATGGTGCACAAATTAGCTGGGACTGGACATCTAGGGGAATCGATAATTTAGCAGAAAAATATGATGTAGCGATCGCCTACAGTCAAGGTACACCAACCTACTATGTAGCGGAGAAGGTTCATGCAAACAAAAAAATTTGTTGGGTTAATACAGATTATAAAATTGCTTCGTACAATAAGAACTTTGATCTCGAGTACTATGAACATTTCGATTATGTTACTGCTGTATCAGAGTTAAACAAAGAGGTATTCATTCAAGAAATACCTATTGCAAAAGAGAAAATGAATGTTGTTTACGATATTATTTCACCGAATTTAGTCACATCGATGGCTAAGGAGCAAGGCGGTTTCACAGATGAGTATAAGGGCATACGCATCTTAACTATTGGAAGATGACATCTATGTCCAGCCATCCAGATTTGAGGGTTTTGGTTTGGCTATTGCTGAAGCCAAAATATTAGAGCGACCTGTTGTTGCAACAAATTTCACAGTTATTCATGGTCAAATTAAGAATGGTGAGAATGGATTAATCGTCAATATGAACTCTGAGGACCTGTATGAGGGCATATGTAAACTAGCAGCTGACAGCAGCTTAAGGGAGCATATTCGCGGGAATTTAAGGAACGAAAGTATTGGTACAGAAGACGAAATAAATAAAGTGTACGCTATGATTGAGTCATAACAAAGATGGTGAGCGAAGTATGAGAGTACGTAAGGCAAGTATAAACGTTATCGTAAATTTATTAACCTTCATGCTAGGTATGTTGCCCTCGTTTATTGTGAGAAAAGCATTCTTGGACTCACTGGGGAATGAATTGTTAGGACTAACCTCGTTGTATACCAATATTATTGGTTTACTCTCCATTGTTGAACTTGGTATCGGAAGTGCAATTATTTATTCCTTATATAAACCTTTTGCGGAAAACCACCGGGTAAAGGTCAAGGGGTATTTGCAATTTTACTCTAAATTCTATAACGCAGTTGGATTTATCATTTTAGTACTTGGTGGAATGCTCTCCTTCTTTTTGCACTATTTCATTAAGGATCAAATTAACATCTTGGATGCGCAGCTTTATTTTCTATTATTTTTAATAAATACGATAATAAGTTACTTTTTTTCTTATAAAATATGCATTCTAAATGTGGCACAAGATGGATATAAGGTTGCAATAGGCACTACAGCAAGCAAACTATTATTGTCTTTCTTGCAATTGGCAATGTTGAAAATGTACCCGAGCTTATATGTTTTTTTAATTATTCAGATCGTTGTTAGTTTACTCTATTTCTTATGCATGAATTTATACATTAAGATTAAATATCCATGGATTAATCAGACAGAAGGCAGGATTAATACAGAAGAAAGAACTTCGTTAATTAAAAATGTTAAAGCTCTATTTATACATAAAATTGGCGGTATTTTAGTTTTAGGTACAAGTAATATAGTGATATCTGCTTTTATCAATCTTACGGTAGTGGGCATATTCAATAGCTATAGCATGATTCTTGGTGCTGCTCAAGGGCTGATTTCCAGCTCGCTTTCTGGTGTTTCAGCAAGTGTTGGCAACTTATTGGTGGATGGAGATAAAGGGACGATATATAAAGTTCACAAAAGGCTATTTTTCTTAAGTTTCTGGCTAGTCTCTTTGGCAACTATTTCACTGCTTAATACGATTGAGCAATTCGTATTGCTGTGGTTAGGAGACGGTCAAGTACTTGATCACCTGAGCATTATCTTACTAGTAATAAATTTCTATTTCTTTTTGATGCGAGGGTCTGTTGAACGTTTTAAAGAAGGTGGAGGAATCTACGTTCAAGATCGATATGCACCTTTAGCAGAGGCTGCTATAAATTTAAGCGCGTCGATTATTTTTGTTAAGTTATTTGGGTTGCCTGGGGTGCTTTTAGGGACATTATTAAGCAATGTGACCGTTATATTTTGGGTGAAACCGAAAATGGTCTATAAGTATATTTTTAAAGTTAATTTAGTAGAATATTTCAAAATGTATATCAAATACTTGCTTATTGCTAGTATTCCATTAACTATAACTTACTTTGCAACATTGCCTTTGAGAGATACGAAAAGTATCTATGCACTTATGGGTAACTGCATAATCAATCTCATTCTTATTAATGTTATTTATTATTTGATATTTAGGAAGAATGAAGAATTTACTTATTTTAGAGGGTTGTTTGGAAAGCTTGTGGACGCATCTAAAATTAGAATTGTCGCCATGCGGATGAAACAGAAGGATTTTTAATACTAATTTTATTTCTCACTCACGGGGGTGAATAACATGACACTAGAGCTAAAGAGCAATAGCAGGTTTCCAGAATTAGATTTTATAAGAGCAATAGCTGTATTGGCAGTTATTGCTATTCATGTGACTAGTATTACCTTAACAAAGATGTCTCCGGGCCAGTTCACATTTATTTCAAGTGTCATTATAAATCAGCTGAGTCGCTTTTGTGTACCAGCATTTTTATTTGTTTCTGGTGTATTAGCCTTTCACAGCTACATGCGGAACAGCTATTTGCGATTAATTAAAGGAAAGATTAAAGATTTAATTGTTCCCTACGTAGCTTGGACTAGTTTGGGTTTAATCTTTTTCTTGTCTTATTCCAGCAATTACAAAGGTATTATTATGGTTTTTCTAACAGGTAATGGTCCCTTTTACCAGCTTTATTATATTCCCCTATTGTTTCAGATGTTTGTTTTCTTGCCATTGATAATAAAATTAGCAGGAAATAATAAAGTAGTAATCAGTTTACTAATTATAAACATTTTAATGTATGTGGGGTACCAAACGTTATTAGTAAAAGCGGTTTTACCCAAAGATTTAGTTGGATCCGCGAGTACAATCCTGCAATCCACATTTATTATTTGGCTGAGTTACTTTTGCATAGGCGTGTATGCAGCACAATATTATTCAAAGTTACTTGAATTTATAAAGTCAAAACCATTAGCTGTTTTTGTTGTTATCTATGCAGTGTCTGCTATCGCTTTAATCATGGA